>JAJRRZ010000022.1 GCA_024279045.1 Alphaproteobacteria bacterium | reverse complement strand
GATGTCGTTGCGGAAGGTTACGCGCCCGGCATCGAACAGCACGGCGATGTGGGTGGGCTTCTTCTCGCCGTTCATGTGCGCCAGCAGCTTGTGCAGCATGGCCACGAAGCCGTGCACCGCGCCCACCGGCAGGCCGTCGGAACGCCGCGTGAGCGGCGGCAGGGCATGATAGGCGCGGAAGATATACCCCGACCCATCGATGAGCCAGACATGATCGCCGGGCTGCACATCGCGCCAGAGATCCTGTGGCGGTACGTAGATGCCGTTTTCGCGCTTGTTGCCGGTGTCGCCGCTGCCGGCCTTGTCCATGCCTTGCGCGTTGTCCTGCCCGTTGTCGCTCATGAGTCGCATCCGTCTGCCTGCACTGCCAATCAAGCGCATATGGGGCACAGATTGCCGATATCGGCAAGGGGGCTGCACTGTCACGATATTACGAAAAATTAATTTCCTGCCACCGCTGCAATTCTGCCGCTGCATCGCCATGTAGAGGGCGAGTAAGGGGAATATATTCCCTGCTCGATGTGCAAAAGAGGGGCACCTGTCCACCAACTGTATCGCGCACGGTTCAACATGTCGTGCCGGGCTGCCGGAGCGTGCTTTCGGCGGCAGGGGTGGTTGTGTGCCCGGATTCAGCCAAAACGCCAATACGGGAGATGAAAGAAATGAAAAAGCATGTGTTGACGTCTCTGGCAGCGCTGCTGCTGGCCGCGCCGCTGACGGTGGTTCCAGCGCAGGCGGGCAGCCATGGCGGCGGCAAGAAAATGGACGAGAAACCCGTTGCGCAGCAGGCGGAAGCGAAGAAGACCGAATCGCAGGCCCTGAAGACCGAGCGCAGGAAAGCTGGCGAAAAGGCGCGCGAGCAGGGCGCGCAGCAGGCTCAGGCGCAGCGCGAGAAGATCTTTGCCGAGGCTGTGAAGGCCATTGCCGAAACGCGCAATGCCATCATCGCCCTGGACAAGAAGGACAAGAAAGCGGCGCTGGATGCGCTGGCCAAGATCATCGGCCAGCTGGAGATCATTCTGGCGCGTGATCCGAAGCTGGCGCTGGCGCCGGTGGACGTGGTTACCTATGCGCTGGATGTGCATGGCGACATCGACAGCGTGAAGAAGGCGGTGAAGCAGTCGGTGGAACTGCTTGAGAAGGGCCGCGTGCAGGAAGCGCGGGCCATTGTCTCCGGCCTGGCCAGCGAGATTGTCATCGAGGTGGCGAACATTCCACTGGCCACCTACCCCGATGCCATCAAGGCGGTGGTGCCACTGGTGGAGCAGGAAAAATACGATGAGGCCAAGGCGGCACTGATTTCGGCGCTGAACACGCTGGTGATCACCCGGCATATCGTGCCGTTGCCGGTGGTGCGGGCGGAATCGCTGCTGGCGGCGGCGGAGACGCTGGCGGAAAAGAAGAACCGCAGCAAGGAGGAGCAGAAGCTGCTGGATGACCTGCTGAATGCGGCGCGCGAGGAGCTGAAGTTTGCCGAAGCCCTGGGCTATGGCAAGGAAGGCGACTTCAAGCCATTCTACGAGCAGATCGACAAGATTGCCGCGAAGGTGAAGGGGGGCGGCCATGGCAAGGGCTTCTTCGACGAGCTGAAGCAGGCGCTGGAGAAATTCCGCGCGAAGTTGTGAGCTCCGTGTAACGGGCAAGGCAGCAAGCGCCAGTGGCCGGAATGGCTGCTGGTGCTTTTCGCACGTTTCACATGGTGCGTTGATGGTTGGCGAGCGGTGCGTTTTGGCGCATCATGGCGCCAGCTCCGAACATGGACAAACAATGGGGCTGGTCTCAATACAGACAGAGGGGAACAATGGCGTTCGTCAAGGTCAACGACGTGGTGCTGCATGCGCGCGCGGGCCGCGTGGAGCAGGGCAGGCCGCTAGTGTTCATCAACTCGCTGGGCACTGATTACCGCATCTGGCACAAGGTGGCGCACGAGCTGCGCGGGGAAGACTTCCGCTTCCTGTTTCACGACAAGCGCGGGCATGGGTTGTCTGACGTTGGCGATGTGCCCTACGAGATGGCCGATCATGTGCAGGACGTGGCCGCGCTGATGGATTATTACGGCATGAAGGATGCCATCATCTGCGGAATCTCGGTGGGCGGCATGATCGCCCTGGGGCTGGCCGGGGTGCGGCCCGACCTGGTGGGCGGGCTGGTGCTGTGCAACACCGCGCACAAGCTAGGCAGCGATGCGGCATGGAACCTGCGCATTGCCAAGGTGGCTTCAAGCGGGCTTTCGCACATCTGGGGGCAGATCGAACGGGCCTGGTTCACCCCGGCCTTCCGCAAGGCGCAGCCGGATGAGGTGCGCGGCATCCGCAACATGGTCATCCGCTGCCATCAGGGTGGCTACATCGGCACCTGCATGGCCATTCGCGATACCGACTACACCGACATTGCGCGCAACATCTCCGTGCCGACGCTGGTGGTGGGCGCGGCGCAGGACGGCTCCACCCCGCCGGACGTGGTGAAGGGCATGGCGGAGATCATCCCCAATGCCGAATATCACGAAATGGAAGACGCCGCACACATGACCTGCATCGAGCAGCCGCAAAGGCTGGCCGAGCTTATCCGGGATTTTGCCGCTGCCAACGGGCTGAAGTGAGGCTGTCGTGCATCAGGCCGTACAGCCGGCGGCGATGCGGGCCTCGATGGCGTCCCAGATCATGGCGGCTATGTTCGGCCCGCCGAGGCTTTCGATGGCGCGCAGGCCGGTGGGCGAGGTTACGTTGATTTCCGTCAGCCAACCGTCGATCACGTCGATACCGGTGAACAACAGGCCGCGCTCCTTCAGCACCGGGCCGAGGCGGGCACAGATTGCCCGCTCGCGCCGTGTCAGTTCCGCCAGCTCCGCGCGCCCTCCAACGACCATGTTGGAACGCACCTCGCCGGCCCTGGGAATGCGGTTGATGGCCCCGGCCACTGCGCCGTCCACCAGGATGATGCGCTTGTCGCCCTCGGCCACCCGCGGCAGATATTTCTGGGCGATGAACGGCTCGCGGAAGGTTTCGGCGAACAACTCGTAGAGCGCGGAGAAATTGGCGTCATTGCTGGTGAGCTTGAAGACACCCGCACCACCATTGCCATACAGCGGCTTGAGGATGATATCGCCATGCTCGGCGCGGAAGGCCTCGATGGCGGCAAGATCGCGGCTGATCAGGGTGGGGGGCATGAACTCGGCGAAGTCCAGCACGAAGAGCTTTTCCGGCGCGTTGCGCACCGATGCCGGATCATTCACCACCAGGGTAGAGGCAGGCAGTCGCTCCAGCATGTGCGTGGCGGTGATGTAGGCCATGTCGAAGGGCGGATCCTGGCGCATCAGCACCACGTCGAAGCTGGCCAGGTCGTGCACCTCCGGCTCCTTGGCGGTGAAGTGATCGCCCTCGACATCGCGCACCAGCGTGCAGCGCCCGCGGGCAAAAATGCGCTCCTGTCCGTTGGCATCGGTTTGCAGCGACAGATCGGCGGGCTGATAGACGAAATGCGAATGCCCGCGCTTCTGCCCCTCCAGCATCAGTGCGAAGGTGGAATCACCGGTGATGTTGATGGACTCGATCGGGTCCATCTGCACTGCCACTTTCAGCCCCATGCCGCCATGCTCCCGAGGGTTTGTGCAGGGTCCGGACTCGATAGCCGAGCACTGCCCGCGTTCATACGTGCTGGCCGCCGTTGATGTGCAGCTCCGCGCCGTTGACGTAGGAGGAAGTGTCCGTGCACAGGAAGTAGATGGCCTTGGCCACTTCCTCCGGCTGGCCCAGCCGCCTGAGCGGGATCTGTTCCAGCAGCTTTTCCGTGCCCGGCGAGAGGATGGAGGTTTCGATCTCGCCGGGGCTGATGGCATTCACCCGCACGCCATGCGGGCCGAAGTCGTGCGCCATTTCCCGCGTCAACGCGGCCAGTGCCGCCTTTGAGGTGGCATAGGCCGAGCCGGCGAAGGGATGCACCCGCTGCCCGGCAATGGAGGTAACATTGACCACCGCGCCCCTTGCCTTCGACAATTCTTCCAGCAACCCGCGCGCCAGCATGATGGGGGCGAAGAAATTCACCTGAAACACCGTCTTCCAGTCGGCGATGCTGGTGTCGATGGAATTCATGCGCGCGCCGCCGGGCAGTTTCGGCGAAATGGCGGCGTTGTTGACCAGGGCGTTGAGCTGGCCCCCGTCGGTTTTCAGGCGTTCGCGGATTTCGCCGATGGCATGCTCGATGCTCTTCTCGTCGGCCAGATCCAGCTGGATGTGATCTTCCTCTCCCTGCGCCCAGGGGCAGTCTTCCGGAAATGGCTGGCGCGAGCAGGTAATCACCCGCCAGCCGGCGGAGGAAAAACGCTTCACCGTGGCGTGGCCGATACCGCGCGATGCGCCGGTGAGCACCAGCGTCTTGCGGGGGGCATTGCTGCCGGATGCGCTCATTTTCCTGTCGCTCCCTGTTTCAGTTGCTGGCGGCATCATAAGGTGCCGGACGGCGTCTGTCATGGATAGAGCCGGGCCTTCTGCCACGCGGCATCGGCGGCGTCGCGGCGGAAGACGATGCGCTCATGCAGGCGGAAGGGCCGTTCGTGCCAGAACTCCATCTGCAGCGGAATGACACGCATGCCCGTCCAGTAATGCGGGCGCGGCACCGGGCCGATGGCGTATTTCGTGGCGAATTGCGCCACGCGCTTTTCCAGCGCATGGGGGCTTTGCATCTCGCGCGACTGTTGCGAGGCCCACGCGCCGATGCGCGAGCCGCGCGGGCGGGAGGCGAAATAGGCATCGGCCTCTTCGTCGGAAACCTGCTCTGTCAGTCCGCGAATGCGCACCTGGCGCTTCAGATTGCGCCACCAGAAGGTCAGCGCCGCCTTGCCGGTGGCGGAAATCTGCCGGCCCTTCGCACTTTCCATGTTGGTATAGAAAACGAAGCCGCGTTCATCGAAGCCCTTCAGCAGCACCATGCGTGCATCGGGCATGCCGTGTTCGTCCACCGTGGCCAGGCACATGGCCTCCGGATAGGGCGATTCGGCTTGCCTGGCCTGCTCGAACCAGCGGGCGAACAGGGCGAAGGGATCATCGGCGCTGGCGAAATCGGCTTCCGCGCGCAGGGTCTTCAGCTCGTCGATCAGGTCGCTCATCGCGTGTTCCTTGCGGGCAATTCTCTTGTGTTGCCTCAAACGCTGGGGCAAAAACCCGGAAGACCTATGCCACGAAACACATCGCAGCACGAGGGGATCATCCATGAGCACGAACATCATGCAAGGCAAGCGCGGGCTGATCATGGGCGTGGCCAACAACCGCTCCATCGCATACGGCATCGCGAAAGCCTGTGCGGGCGCCGGCGCGGAACTGGCCTTCACCTATCAGGGCGAGGCGCTGAGGAAACGTGTCGCACCGCTGGCGGAGGAGCTGGGCGTGAAGCTGATGATGGAATGCGACGTAACCAGTGATGATTCGCTCGATGCGGTATTCGAGAAGATCAAGGACGAGTGGGGGGCGCTGGATTTCGTCGTGCACGCCATCGCCTTTTCCGACAAGGACGAGCTGAAGGGCCGTTATGCGGAGACCACGCGGGCGAATTTCGCGCAGACCATGGACATTTCCGTTTACAGCTTCACCGCCGTGGCGCGGCGTGCCGAGGCGCTGATGAACGAGGGCGGCTCGCTGCTTACCCTGTCCTACTACGGCGCGGAAAAGTGGGTGCCGCATTACAACGTGATGGGCGTGGCCAAGGCGGCGCTGGAGGCCAGCGTGCGTTACCTGGCCGCCGACATGGGGCCGAACGGCGTGCGCGTGAACGCCATTTCCGCCGGGCCCATCCGCACGCTGGCGGCAGCCGGCATTTCCGGTTTTCGCATGATGCTGGACTGGAACGAGGCCAACGCTCCGCTGCGCAAGAACGTGAGCATCGACGAGGTGGGCACCGCGGCGCTGTTCCTGCTGTCGGATATGAGCAGCGGCATTACCGGCGAGATCATGCACGTGGATGCCGGCTACAACATCATCGGCATGAAGGCGCTGGACGAATGATCATGTGCCGTCGTGGATGTCCGCCGCCGGGGGCCGTGATGTGGCGCGGGCAGGAAAAGGAAATGGTGCTGCCGGAGTGATTTGAACACTCGACCTCTCCCTTACCAAGGGAGTGCTCTACCCCTGAGCTACGGCAGCACAGAAAGGAATACGGCGCGCCGTGGCGGAGATTCGCCACCCGCGACGCACACCGGCGCTTATGGCGCGATTGGCGGCGCTTTTCAAGTCCCTTTCGGCGCGGCCAGGGCAATCGCATTTGGCATCACTTGATGTTGTTATGCGGTAAAGTCTTCGTTTTGCGTCATGCCCGGCAATGACGAACAGGGAGAGCATTTCATCAAGCTGCCCATCGCAATCATCCCATGTGATTGCCCCGGGCACGGCTTCACCAGCCCTTGGCCAGCACGCAGGAAATGCCGCGGCTGCCGAGCACGGCGCAGGCGGCTTGGGCATGCTCGCGACTGGAAAAACCGTGCAGACGCAGGCGGTAATACACACCACGCCCCTTCAGGCGGGCACGGGCGATGCGCAAATCGGCCTCCGGCAATAGGCCGGCGATGCGCTGTTTCAGGGCGCGGGCGCGGCGCTGGGCCTCGGTGCGGTCTTTCGTGGAGGCCAGTTGCAATGCCCAGCCACGGCCCTTGCCGGTGGCAGTGGAACGGGTGCTCTTCCTTGCCCCCGCCATACCACTGACGGCACGGGAATTGATGCTGGCGGTGGTGATCATGGTGGCCTTGCGCCGCCCTTTGGCTGCGGTGGCGGATGCGGCGGGAACGGCGATGCCAGTATCCTTCATCGGATCCACTGCAAGCGTTGCGCCATGGGATGCGGCCAGCATGGCAAGCCGCTGGCGATCGCCACGCTGGAGATTGGCACGTGGGCGTTCGGCGCGCTGGCGGTTTCGAGCCACGGCAGCGGCGGGTTGGCGCGATGCCAGGCGGGCAGGGCGGCCCCTGGGCCTTGCAGGGGTCGATACGTAGCGCTGCGATGCACGTTGTGCAGTGGCCACGGGTGATGAGGCCGTGGCAGCCATGCGGCGCGTTGGCGCGGTGGTGCGGTTGGCGGATGCGGCGGCGGGCGGCGGTGCGGCGGCGAGCAGATAGTTGATGTCATCCTGCTCCACGCCATGCTGCGCGTGCAGCCTGCCGCCACTACCGGCACGCGGCAGCAGGGCATGGCTGTCGGCCATTTCCGGGGACCTGTTCGTCCGTGTCGGGCGCAGCATGGCCAGGCGGCGCTGTGCGGGCTTGAACTTCGGGGCGATCTTCAGGGCCTTTTTCAGCGCGGCGATGGCGGCGGCGCGCTCACCGCGCGCCATGTGGATGAGCGCCTTGCTGTAGTGCACCCGATGGCGGGCGGGGAAGCCATTGGCCAGCGCCTTGTTGAGATCGACCAGCGCCAGCAGGTAATCACCGCGCGCGGCAAGGATCAGGGCGCGGCTGTAATAGGGGTGGGCAAAGCGCGGGTTCAGTTCGATGGCGCGGGTATAGTCGTTCAGTGCACCTTGCAGATCGCCCAGCTTGCGGCGCGCCAGGCCGCGATTGTAATGGGCCTCCACGCGGCTGGCGGGGCTGAGCAGATCATCCTCCAGTGCCTTGTCGAAATCGGCCACGGCCTCGCGCAAGCGGCCCATGCGCTGGCGCGCCAGGCCACGGTTGAAATAGGCGTGCAGCAGCCCTTCGCGGGCCAGTTGGCCGCGCTGGATGGCCAGAGTGAACAGGGCTTCGGCCTTGGTCAGGTCGCCAGCGTTCATGGCGTCCACCGCAGCGATGAGCTGCATGCCCGGCGCATTTTCCAGCGAAGTGGCCAGCTCTTCTTCCGGCGCGGCCACGGCAATGGCCGCGGCGGCACCCAACAGCGCAGCCGTGGCAATGACCCGTCTGAAAACGCCAAGCCGCATCAATCAGCAGCCCCCACCAACCGGACACCTCCGGAAACTGGGCATTTCAGTCGGAATATGATTCACTCCGGTGAGAAAGAAGCCTGAATCGCTGGAGGGATGTCAGAATGAAGGGACAGAAGGGGTTCTGGGATTTTGAGCAGCGTCTGGAGGAGCTTTC
>JAJRRZ010000300.1 GCA_024279045.1 Alphaproteobacteria bacterium | reverse complement strand
GTTGCCGCCAGCGTAACCTTGCAGCCTTGCGCCGCCAGCAGGCGAGCCGCCACCCAGCCATCGCCACCATTGTTGCCGGGGCCGGCCAGCACCAGAATGCGCTGCCTCGATCGCAACATCGATCTGGCCATGCCGGCAACGGCCTCACCTGCCTTCTCCATCAGTGCAATGCCGGCGGCGCCCTGTTCGATTGCCCAGGCATCCACGGCACGCATTCCCGCGGTATCGAATATCTCCGGTCCGCCAGTCCAAGGGACTGGCCGCACTTCATGTTGCCGCTTCCACATGCTCTTGGGTCTGTCTGCTCTCAATATCTGAAGCACTCCCCATGTGCATTTTGGCTTCATATCAGATGCTTTTTCGTTCCTGGCAATAGCTCCACCATTGCCCGCGAACGAAAAAACCACTGCCATTTTGCCAAGATGCCCATGCGAAGCACTCATTTTCATTTATCGAGACCAGCCCCTTGTCTCCCCATGCCGAAATATCTTGCAGAACGATGGCTCAAACCCCGGATGCGGGCCGCATCTGCATTGCCTGCAATAGACTCATGCATGGCCGCATGAAAAATCCTTCAGGAACGGCATGGGCGGTTGCGGCGGCTCCTGTGCCACGGCAAAAGGCTTGGCCGTTCATGAGCTGACAAACCACAGGGGATTCGCCAGAGGATGGAGCTTTTTCGGATATTGGCTGATCGCAAGAGGCTGAAGGGGGTACTCTCCTCCTGCTGGGCGGAGCGTATCATCATCGGCGTCATTGTCGCCAATGCCCTGGTGCTGGGGCTGGAAGCCATTCCCGCTGCGCGCGAGCGGCTCTATGGCATCCTGACGTTGCTGGATACCTTTTTCCTGTGGTTTTTCACTGTCGAGATCCTGTTGCGGCTACACGCCCACCGGCTGGCATTCTTCCGCGACCCGTGGTCAATCTTCGATTTCATGGTAGTGGCAGTTGCCTGGCTGCCATCCAGCGGCGCTTTCGCAGCCTTGCGCGCGCTCAGGGTATTGCGGGTGCTACGGCTCATCAGCACGGTAAAGTCCATGCGCCGGGTGGTTTCCGGCCTGCTCCAGGCCATTCCCGGCGTTGGCTCCATCATGTTGCTGATGGCGCTGGTGTTCTACGTTTTCTCGGTAATGGCCACACTGCTCTATGGCGAGGCCTTTCCGGAATGGTTCGGCCATCTGGGGCGTTCCGCCTATACACTGTTTCAGGTCATGACGCTGGAGAGCTGGTCAATGGGTATTGTTCGCCCGGTGATGGAAAAATTTCCACTGGCCTGGGCATTTTTCGTGCCGTTCATTCTGGTTACCAGCTTCACGGTGCTGAATCTGTTCATCGGCATCATCGTCAACGCCATGCAGATGGATTTCGAGGATGCTATCCGCGAGGAACAGCAGCACCAGGAAGAAAAGCTCGATGCCCTGCTGGACGAACTGCGCACGCTACGCCAGGAAGTGGCGCAATTGCGGGCAGCCGGCAAGGTTGACCAAATCTCGGCTCAGCACCCGCCCGGAGCGCAAGAACAATGAGACGCCACGCAAACGGCTTGGGATGTCGTGCAAACTTGCGGGTACTGACCGGCCCTTTGTGCGTGGCTTCATGACGGAGTCATTGCATGACGAAGTCATCTTGTACACCGCACAAGTTGCAGCGGTTTCAATACATCCGCAAGGGAAAGCGAGGGCAATTCCTTCCCAAGGCATGCCCCCGGCTTTTGTCTGTCAACTCTTGACTCCTTGGTGACGGGTTGGCATGCACGAGTGGAAAAAGGTCAGTTCTGTGGGGTTGGTGCCGCCATGCTCACGGCTTTTCGCGGTCAAGTGGGCGGGTGGTTTTTGTCAGGGCGATTCCGGGCTGTTGCCACGCACTTTTCTTGCCAGCCAGGCTGGCGAGGAGAGGCGGGTGCGGCCATTCTGTCTTGCGTGATCCGGGCGCATGGCAGGAGCGGCTACCGGGGGCAGATCGCCCGCATGTCAGACCGGATACAATGGAAGGAATGAAGGAATGAACAAGCAGGAAATGATCGCCAAGGTGGCGGAAAAGGCCGGCCTGTCGAAGAAGGATGCCGAGGCGGCGTTGAACGCGGCCATCGAGGTGGTGGTCGAGGCCATGAAGGCTGGCGACGAGGTGCGGCTGATCGGCTTTGGCACCTTCTCCGCACCGATGCGCGCGGCCCGCAAGGTGCGCATTCCCGGCACCGGCGAAACAAAGGATCTGCCGGCCATGCGCGTGCCGAAGTTCAAGCCCGGCAAGGGTCTGAAAGAAGCGGTGAACTGACCAGCGCCGCAATGACGGTTCATTCTGGC
>JAJRRZ010000021.1 GCA_024279045.1 Alphaproteobacteria bacterium | reverse complement strand
GCGAAAGCTCCTCAAGCCGGTGCTCAATATCCCAGAACCCCTTCTGTCCCTTCATTCTGACACCCCTCCAGCGATTCAGGCTTCTTTCTCACCGGAGTGAATCATATTCCGCCCGAAATGCCCAGTTTCCGGAGGTGTCCACCTGATTGAGAGCCTTTAAAGACAGGTAATGTTCTGGCGACACGGTATTGGCTATTGCGCTTGTGCGATTATCACTGTTACCCCACATCGTTTTGGCACAATTCTTGACCCTATCCGGAAGCGCTGCCGATTTGGCAGGTGTAATTCCATGTTCTTTCTCGCATTGCGCAGTAGCCAATTCCAAGAGCGCTCTCAGGCCAATGGCGGCCAGCATCGGACAAGCATCAACATCAAGCTTCTCAAGCTCCTTATAGAAAGATTTTGTTTTTTCGTTCGCTTTGCCAATGTCTATACCATATTTTTCTTTCGGCAAAAGCATATATTTTCTTGCTGATGGATCTCTGTTTTTCTTGTGTTTTACTGGATGCACTTGGGCTGACTGTTGAGTTTGGGGTTGTTGCGGTGCCTGTAATGGCATGTTGTTCTGCACATGAGTTGGCGCACTTTTTGTCTTGGTTTGAACTGGAATGGAGGTGCTACCTGCGGGGAACTTTTGAAGGATTTCATTCAGCCATGCCCTCCTGCTGCGGACATCAGCCAGATTACGGGAATCCTTGTCCCCATCTTTTCCTATCTCCCGAATGATGTAGCAAAGGCGCTCCTTGACTGCGCTTTCATCAACTATAAGTTTTGGAGGCGTGCTGAAAATATCACTGATACCCAATAGCTTCATATTCTCTTGCGTAAGAAAGCGCACTAGCGTGGTTATTGGATAGTCTTCATCAAATGGAAAGCATTCCAATTCGTTTGCATATTTGATTGCCGCCGCAGCTCTTGCTTCCTTGTCGCGCGCACCATTGGAAAGTTTATCCATGGCCCTGTTGAATGTTGTCCATGGCACGACACCAACACCATCCATGAGGCCAGCGTGCCTTAATTTCATAAACTCTTCAATTAGTTCTTTTTCTTTTGTATAACGACATGTTATGATTCTTAATTTTTAATCTTCTATTTTCTTTTTGTTTCTTAAATCAGAAAATCTTTTTTTCCATTTATTTCCACAAAGACCGGGGGGTTAGCAACAGCTTGATGGCAGCCAAGCGACGATTGCCTTCCTTTATCACGAATTTTCCTTTTTTTTTTCTGGACTGTCATCAGTGATGATGGGGTATTCAAGCAGACCCCAGCGCGCGATGTGTTTGGCAAGAGCCAAAGTATGGTTGCCATGCAGGCGCATGATTTCATTCAAGGCTTCTTGCTGGTTTTTCGGGTTGCTGAAATAAATGCGTGGATTTTTGCAGTCGAACAGAAGGGCGGAAATATCAACTGCGATGACTTCAAAGTTTTTATCCATGACTACAGCCTCTCGAATTTGCCGATGACCAGGGCGTGGATGGTGGTTTCGGTGTCGTGCGGGTGCCTGGGCGGGGCGAGGCGGAGGGGCTTGTGGCGGTCAGAGGTGCTCTCAGGCAGCAGCCAGATGTTGCCGTCGCGGCGCTGCAGGCGCTTGAGCGTGGCCTCGTAGATGTCATGCCGGCGACGCTGCACCACGACGATGCTGCCCGACGGCACGGCATCTGGCGAGAGGCCGGCATCGGACAGGCGCACGCAGAGAGCATAGCTGCCGTCGGGGAAGACCTTGTCCATGCTGTCGCCCTGCACGCGCAGGGCGAATACCGGGGCGTGCGGATAGCGCCTGTCCGGCGGGCAGGGAATGCGCTCGTAGTCGGCGGCGAGGGGATCGGCCCAGTCCTCCATGTGTAGCGGATCCTCGCCGGCCTCGCGCCAGACGCCGGCCTGCACCGTGCCGATGACCGGCGCGCCCGGCAAGGGCTGCTGGAGCAGAACATCCGGCGGCACCTGCAAGCCGCGAGCCAGCCGCTGAGCCATCTTTTCCGTGAGGCGCGCCTTGCCCTTCTCAAGGCGGTAAAGGTGCATGGCCGACATGCCAGCCAGCTCAGCCAGCTTTTCGCGCGACAAGCCCCTGTCCTTGCGCAGCTTCTCTATGATTCCCGACATGCAGGAAGTCTGTGCGTGGAAATTTAGGTTGACCATCACAAAAAATGTTATAAAGTTGGCGAACAAATCATGTTGGTGGTCTCATGAAGCTGTCAGAATGGCGTGAACAGAAAGGCATGGCACGATCGGAGCTGGCAGACATGATCGGCCTGTCGTCAATGCAGGTCTATCGCCTCGAGCGGGGCCTTAGCCGTCCATCACCGAAGGTGATGGAGCGCATCGTTCGGGTTACCGATGGCGCCGTAACGCCGAATGACTTCTACGATTTGCCGCGGGTGCCGGTGCCGCGATGGGGCGGAATACTGGCTGATGGAGGCGAAACGATGAGTGGGGTGGTTTCGGCTATCGCGTCAATAGTCGGCACGGTGTTCGGCATCAGAAGCGCAAAGAAGGCGCGCCGCGCCGCGGCACGGGAACAGGCACGGCTGGCGGCGGAGAAGGAAGCGCTGGCGCGGCGGCAGGCATTCGAGGATCGCAAGAAGGCGGAGCGCGAGCAGAAGATGGCGGCGGGCCTGCGTGGCCGCGGGCGGCGCGGGCTGCTAGGTTATCTTGATGATGGCGGTGTGCAGCTTTGACGGCGAAGCGGACATACGAGCGGGCGGAGCGTGTGTGGAACGCCGCGGCGCGCTGGCGGGCGACGCTGGACGACATCCACCGCTACATTGCGCCGTGGCGTGCGCCGCAGGAGCATGTCGCGCCGGGCACGCCGGACATGGATATGATCTTTGACGGCACAGGCATGCGGGCGAACATCCAGTTCAGCCAACGCATGGTGGGCGATGTAACCCCGGCCTATGACACGTTCTTCGCGCTGGAGCCGGGCGCGGCGATCACCGACAGGGCGGCGCGGCACGAGTTCCGCGTGAAGCACGAGCCGCTGCCGGCGGTGGTGATGGCGGCGCTGGAGGCTGGCAACTTCTGGCGTGCCGGGCCGGAGATGTATCACGACCTGTTTGCCGGCCAGGGGGCGCTGATGGTGGTGCCAGGTCCGCCGGGCAGCGTGCTGAAGTGCGTTTCCGTGCCGGTGGCGGAAATAGCCCTGGAGCTGAACCCGTGGGGCGAGGTGGCGGGCATCGTGTGGCGGCGGGCATGGCCAGCGGAGCAGTTGCCGGAGATGTGGCCGCAGGGGCGTTTCAGCGCGCGGCTGAAAGAGATCATCGAGAAGGAGCAGGACAAGCCCGTAACCATCACTGTCTACACGCGGCACGAGGCGCAGGATGGCGTGCGTCCATGGCGCACGGTGGTGATGGCGAAAGTGGACGGGGTGGAGGTGATCCACGAGGCGCGCGAGCGCACCTGCATGTGGATCACGCCGCGCATGTTCGTGATGCCCGGCCAGGCGCAGGCGGTGGGGCCGGCGCACCTGGCGTTGCCGTTCGTGAAGACGGTGAACACGGCGCGGGAATATGCGCTGAAGGCGGCTGCCTTCGCCATCTACGGCGTGTGGGCCTATCGCGAGGATGGGGTGTTCAACCCCGACATGGTGCAGTTCCAGCCCGGCGAGTTCTGGGCGGTGAAGGCCACCGGCGGGGCTTACGGCAGCACGCTGGAGCGCATCGACATTCCGTCGAAGTTCGATATTGCGCAGCTGGTGATCGAGGATGAGCGCATGCAGATCAAGCAGGCGGGCTTCGACGATCAGCTTCCTGCCGGGGCGAAGACGGTGCGCACGGCGCTGGAGGTGGCGGAGCGGCAGAAGAAATTGGCCATGGACTGGGCCGGCATCGACGCGCGCATCACTGGCGAGCTGATCCGCCCGCTGGTGAGCCGGGCGCTGGAGCTGCTGCACCGTGCCGGGGTGATCGACTTCCTGCCGGTGCTGAACGACGTCTACACGCGCATGCAGGTGCTCAGCCCCATCGGCCAGGCGCGGCGGCTGTCGGCCATGGAGCCGGTGCTGCAATGGCTGGAGATGCTGCAGGCCATGGGGCCGGAGCTGGCGGCGCTGGCGGCGAAGGTGGAGGACATCGGCGGCGACCTGGGCGAGGCGCTGGGCGTGCCGGCGCGGTTCATCCGCAGTCCTGACGAGCGCGAACAGATGCAGCGGCAGGCGGCGATGCTGCAGGCGCAGGCCATGGCGGCACAGAGCGAGACTGGTGCAGGTGCAGGCGGTGCGCCGGCGGCGCAAGGTGGCGCGCCGGCGCTGCAGGTGGTGCAAGGTGGTGGCGGCTGATTGAAATGCCCCTGTCAGTCGCTCAGGCGTGCGCACAGGCGCGCCTCTGAATGCGGCAGGTGGGGGGTAGCTGAAAGAGTGAAATGTGCATCAGTGGCGATATGAGGGCGAATGAGCGGTAACGAGAATGGCAGGCGCGGGTGGAGCGGCATCGAGGCGGCGCGGCGGCAGGCGGAGCGTCCGCCGCCGGCGGTGATGAGCGATGCGGAGAAGGCGGCGGAGGCGGCGCTGCGGCGCTGGGCTGGCACGGACGGCGGGCGGGCGTTCATGGCCTGGCTGCGGTCGGTAACGGTGGAGCGCGAAACCTGCCACCCGCTGCAGCTGCCGAAGGCGGATCGCGAGACGCGGGTGGATTACGCGCATTTCCGCGAAGGGCAGAACAGCATCTGCCGGATGATGCAGATGATGATCGATGGAGAGGAGGTGAAGGATGTCTGAGCAGACGATCGTGGATCCGAGCGCTGGCGCGGGGGGTGGCACGCCGCCGCAGGGCGGAGGCGAGCCGGGGGCAGGCGCCGGTGGTGGCGCCGGCCAGCAGCCGCCGTCGCCGCCCGCCTGGCAGCCGCCGGAATGGCTGCCGGAGCACATGCGCGCCGATGATCCGACGGAGGCGCTGCAGAAGGTGTGGCGCGCCTACGAGGGCTATCAGAAGGCGCACAAGAGCGCCGGGCCAGTGCCGGAAAGCCCTGACGGATACGCCTTCGAGCTGCCGAAGGAGCTGGCGGAGAAGGGCGTTGACCTGGCGGCGGACGATGCGGCGGTGAAGCTGTTTCGCGAGGCGGCGCACGCGGCCGGCCTGGGGGCGGAGCAGTTCAAGCGGGTGCTGCCGGCGTTTCTGGAGAAGGCGGCGGAAACGGGGCTGCTGCAGCCGCCCATCGACGTGGAGGCGGAGCTGAAGGCGCTGGGCGAGGAAGCCGGCGGGCAGACGCCTGAGGAAGTGGCGCAGGCCGGCAAGCAGCGGCTGGCGGCGGCGGTGGATTTCGTGAAGCAGCTCCGCCTGCGCGGGGCGCTGGGCGAGGAAGAGGCCGAGGCGCTGATGGATCTGGCGGTGGATGCGCCTGGCGTGCGGGCCATCGAAAAGTTGATGCGCATGGTGCAGGCGGGCGAGAGCGCGGTGCCCGGCGCGCAGCCCGGGTTCGTGCCGCAGCCTGTCAGCCAGTCGGACGTGGATGCGCTGATGCGCGATGCGCGCTACGACACGCGCAGCGCGAAATACAACCCGGCGTTCCGCGCTGAGGCGGATCGCAAGATTGCCGCCTTCTACGCCCGCGGCGGCTGAACCATTTTGCCGATGTCGGGAAGATGGTTGAAGGCCCTGGCGCAGAGCCGGGGCCTTTTCATTGGCGTTTCCGGCGCACGCCGGGGCCGTCAGCCTCGTCGGCGGGGAGAAACTCCACGCCGGCTTCTTCGTAGCGTGCCGGTGGGCAACGGATTATTGACGTTCTCATGGCATGGTGCTAGCTGTTACCTGTCAGGTAACGGATGGGTGCATGGAGATAACGTTCGCCAATCGCCGGCTGCGCCGTCAGCTGGAAAGCGAGAGAGAAATCATGAAGGCTTTCGGCGAACGTGGCCGGAAGCTGATGCGCAGGCTGGCGGTGTTGCAGGCGGCGGCGACGTTGGCGGACGTGCCGGCCACGCCGCCTGAGCGGCGGCATCAGTTGTCGGGCGACATGGCCGGGTGCTTCGCCGTGGACATCACGGCCAATTGGCGGCTGGTGTTTCGCCCGGCGCATGATCCTGTGCCGACGTTGCCTGACGGTGGCATCGACCTGACCAAGGTAACGGCTGTCGAGATCGTGGAGATCGTCGATTATCACTGAAGGAGAAAAAATCATGCGGCCCGAGCAATTCGCCCCGGACTGGGCCGTGCACCCCGGAGAGGTTCTGCAGGAGCATCTGGAAGCAAGGGAGATGTCGCAGGCTGAATTGGCCAGGCAGGCCGACCTGAGCAGGAAGCTGATCTGCGATATCATTCACGGCCGCAATCCGATAACCGCCAAGACGGCGGTGCGACTGGAGAAAGTTCTGGATATCGGTGCGGAAACATGGCTGCGCCTGCAGAACCAGTGGGATCTGCACCAGGCCAGGCAAGCGGAAGCTGCCTGACAAGAAATCCGGCACCAGAGAAAACGGAGGAAAGGCCCTGGCGCAGAGCCGGGGCCTTTTCGTTTGTGCCGGCGGAAACCTCACCACCCACATGCCCGCGCTTATGCTGGCGGCCAGCGGGATAGACCCGCCAGCGGGGGCTGCCGGCCTCTGCCGCGTGCGCCGATGGGCGGCGGACGCGGTCAGCCCGGCGGCGTGCGGCGGCCATCGTCCCGGTGAATGAGCGATCATCATCATCGAGGACAGGACAATGCGAGAAATTCCCAACGGATACGTCGAGGCCTGGGCGCGGCGCATCCAGATCGAGTTCCAGGACAGGGGCTTTCGCCTGCGCGGCACGATGACCAATGCCGAGCGGGTGAGCGCGGAGAAGGTGCACTGGCGCAAGATGGGCAAGGGCGAGGCCCAGAAGATCGACCGCGGCGACGAAGTGAAGACGATGAACGCTGCCATGAACGTGGTGAGCAAGGACATCGAGGAATTCACCGCGGCGGATTACATCTACTGGCGCGACGTGCCGCAGCTGGGCGACATGAGCCCGAGCATCCAGGACAACCTGAAGGCCATCATCATGGCGGCGATCGGGCGCAAGGCCGATGCCATCGTGGTGGGCGAGCTGGCGGCGCAGACCTATGCGGCGGATCACCAGGTGGGCGATCCGGCGCAGGCCTTTACGCTGCAGATGGCGCGCGAGGTGAACATGAAGCTGAAGCGCTTCACCTCCATGGCGCCGGGCAGGGTGTTCTGCATCGTGCCGTCCAACCCCTGGGAACAGATGATGGGCTACCAGCAGTTCTCGGGGCGTGAATACGTGAGCGACGAGCCGTTCATGAAGGCGGCCATCGACACGCCGCGGCGCTGGAACAACGTGATCTGGATACCGTTCCCGGACGAGGCGCTGCCGCTGAACGGCACGGAGCGCACCTTCTATGCCTGGCACGAGGCGGCGCTGGGCTGGGGCGATTATGGCGAAGTGGAGTTCCACGTGGATGCCGTGCCGACGAAGCAGGGTTGGCTGCATCAGGCCATCATCAAGGGCGCGTGCAAGGCCATCCAGCCGGAAGGCATCATCGAGATCAAGTGCAAGGACGACGCGCCGCTGAACTGAGGAGGATGACGACATGGCACTGACGAAAGGCAATCTGCGCCGCATCGCCAACGGCGGGGTGGCGGCCAGCGGCACCAGCCCGGGCGTGTATTCGCTGGTAACGACCGACGACTGGGCGACGGTGAATGCCGCCGGGTATTTCAACACGGCGGCGGACGTGCTGGAGAAGGGCGATCAGATCATCGCCACGCTGGACGTGGATGCCACGCCGCAGCTGCGGATGCTGGTGGTTACCGACGTGTCCGCCGGGGTGGTGAGCATCGCCCAGGTGGTGAACACGGCCTGATGATGACGAGATGGCGCGGCGGGCTGCCATGGCCCGCCGTGCACACATTCCATGCTGGAGGGTGCAGATGCTGGGCGGCGCGGTGGAGGTGATCAACGAGGCGCTGACGGAGATCGGGGCATCGCCGTTGCAGGCGGATGCGGCGACCTCGGCGCATCCGCGGGTGCAGGAGTTCGAAGCGACGCTGGAGGACCTGATATCGCGGCGGGAATGGAGCTTCGCGGCGACGGCGTTGCGGCCCTGCGTGCGCGACGCCAGCGTGGATGCGACGCCATACGAGCATGCCTACCAGTTGCCGGCGGCGCGCATCGGCCCGCCGCTGCTGCTTTACGAACGGCTGCCAGATGGGGTGTTGCGCGATTTCAGCTACAGCGAGGACGGGCAGAAGGTGCTGACGAATGCCGGGCAGGTGTTTGCGCGCATTCGCGAGCTGCCGCCGGTGAGCGCCTGGCCGGGGCATTTCCGGCGGCTGGTGGTGCTGGCGTTGGCCAGCCGTTATGCGCTGAGCGTGCGCGAGGACAGGACGTTGCGCGAGCAGTTGCGGCAGGAGGCCTTTGGCACGCCGGGGCTGGAAGGCGCCGGTGGGCAATTCGCCATTTCCGCCGGGCTGGACAGCCAGGCGCGCCCGCCGAAAGCGCGGGCGCTGCCGCATAACTGGCTGAGCGGCGCGCGCTGGAGGTGATGGCATGGCGCGGGCGCGATACACGCAGAACAGCTTTTCACGTGGGCAGATAGACGAGGCGGCAAGCCGGCGCGAGGACACGCGGCTGTGGCGCCAAGCGCTAGCGCAGGCGGAGAACGTGGTGGTAACGCCTGTAGGCGCACTGGCGCGGCGGCCCGGGTTCGTGCACTGCGCGACGGTGCGGGCGAACCTGGCGCCACACGACATGGCGGCAATGAGCCTGAGCATGCAGAACGGCGGTGATGCACAGTGGCTGATAGACGGCGATGGGGCGACGAAGACGCAGACCGGCGCGTTGGCGGCTGGTGAGCAGGTGATCGTGGAGATCGATGCGGGGGCGGACATTGCCGTGCAGGCGCTGGACGTGCTGGCTTACAGGGTGGATACCGGCAAGGCCCTCCGGGCGATGCGGGCACAGGCGCTGGTGGGTGGTGCGTGGCAGGATGTGGGCGCGGCGGCGGACGTGAGCACGCTGGTGCGCTCGCGGCGGTTCTGCCTGGCGCCTGGCGGGAGCATCACGGCGCGGTATTGGCGCATCGTGGTTGACGTGCCGGATGCCGGCTTCGGCTGGCTGGAGCTGGGCGGGGTGGCGCTGCATGGGCTGGGCATCCAGCCGACGGCGGCGCGGCTGGTGGACATGACCAGCGAGAGCGGCAACGTCTACGTGCTGGTGCTGGTTGATGCGCATGTGGACATCTATGACGGCACCGGGCAGTGGCTGGCCGGTGCGCCAAGTGCTGTGCGAGCGTGGCATCTGCGGCGGATGACCTGGGCGCAGAAGGCCGACACGGTGATATTGTTTCATAACGACGTGCGGCCCTGGCTCATTCAGCGGCAGGGGGCGGACGAGCAGTGGCAGGGCGATGCCGTGCCGCTGAAGAACGTTCCGCTGGAGCGTTTTCCCGACGAGACCTACGACAACGTGCAGTCTTGCGTGCAGAAGGTCTACGCACTGTCGCCAGAAAACAACAAGAGCTTCACGCTGACCTGCGAGGGCACGACGACGCGGCCCATCAAATGGACGGGCGCGACGGCGGATATCGCGGCGGCCATCAAGGCGGCGCTGGAGGACCTGCCGAACGTCTATCCGGGCATCACTGTGGTGGCTGGCACGGAGAACGAGCTGACCGTGTTCACGGTTACGTTCTCAGGCACGGGCAATGCGGGGCGTGATTTCCTGCTGATAGAGGGGCGCTTCGTGGACAGCGCAACCGCGTTCATCGAAGTTGAAAAGACGCAGCGCGGCATGCCTGGTGGCGAGCCGGTGATCTCCGAAACGCGAGGGTGGCCTGCATGTGGCGCCTTCTTTCACAATCGGCTGCTGCTGGGCGGGGCGAAAAGCCTGCGGCGGGCGCTGTTGATGAGCCGTGTCGGCGAGTATTTCGATTTCGACACGGAGTTCGAAGGGGCCGGTGGCGGCATTTACGACCTGATTGACATGGACGACCCGCAGGGCATCGTGGCGCTGACGCCTGGGCGGGCGCTGCAAATCTACTGCGGCTCTCAGGTGTTCTACCTGGACAACGAGGAGATCGACCGCGAGAAGCCACGCCGCTACGTGCCGGCGGCGGACATTGGCGCCTTGCCAGGCGCGCGCACCGCGCCGTTGCGCGGCAGCACCATCTACATCGGCAGCGGCGGCAACACGCTGGAGGAATACGTCTATTCGGACATCGAGGCGAGCTATGGCGTGTCGCAGATAGGGTATCTGTGGCACGGGCTGATGCGCGGGGCGATTGATCTGGACAGACGGCGCAACGTGCCTGGCGAAGAGGCCGACATGCTCTACTTGCTGCGCGATGACGGCAGC
This sequence comes from Alphaproteobacteria bacterium, assembly GCA_024279045.1. GTDB lineage: Bacteria > Pseudomonadota > Alphaproteobacteria > Rhizobiales > Aestuariivirgaceae > Thermopetrobacter. The sequence continues at coordinate 3,572 of JAJRRZ010000021.1, read as the reverse complement.
ATCGTGGCCTTTGCCGGCATGCGCGAGCAGAACATCATGGGGGCGAGCGTGTGGCGCACGGAAGGGGCGTTCGTGAGCATCGTTACGACGGAAGATGACAGGCTGTTCGTGGTGGCGCGGCGGGGTGGCACGCTGCGGCTGGAGCGCGCGGAGGCGGGAGTGCTGTTTGATGCGGCCGTGGAACGCGACCTGGGCGCGGCAGGCAGTGTGCTGGATGGGCTTGAGCATCTGAACGGCATGGATGTGTGGGTGCTGGCGGATGGTGATGTACAAGGGCCTGTGCACGTGCAGGGCGGGCAGGTGCAGCCAGATCCACCGGCGCGGGTGGTGCAGGCAGGGCTGTGGGCCGTGCCGCGGGTGGAGACGCTGCCGCTGCGCCCGGCGGAGCTGAGCGGGGCGCCGGAGACGCCGATGCGCATTCATGCGGTGGCGGCCAGCGTGGCGGAAACCGGCAGCATCGCCATGGGCAGCGATACGGACGAGGCGGTGGACGTGGCGCTGTTGCGCTGGGACACGCCGGCGGACGTGGCGATGATGGACAGGCTGGTGGACGGGACGGTGCGGCGCGAGGCGCTGCGCGGGTTTTCGAGGCAGCCGCGGGTGATCATCACGCAGGAGCGCCCAGGGCCGCTGAAGCTGTTGGCGCTGGATATCGAATACGTGAGGTGAGGCATGTCGGCATTCATCGGGCAACTGTTCAGCTCATTCCAGCCGCCGCGCATCGGGATGGACGATATGATGCAGGGGGTGGCCAGCATTGGGGCGGGCCTGACGGCGATTTACCGCAGCAAGGCCGAAGCGGCAGCGCTGAATACACAGGCCATGGCGCACGAGGTGGAGGCCGCGCAACGACGGCTGCAGGGCGCACAGGAGGCGCGGCAACTGACGGAGAGACTCTATCGCGACCTGGCGGCGGCGCGGGTGGGGTTCGCCGCAAGTGGCGCCGACATCAGCCGCGGCACCACGGCGCTGGTGCTTGGCCAGGCGGCTGACAGAGGCATGGAGGATGTGCGGCTGGCGCGTGATACGCGGCTGTTTCAGGCGCGCAACCTGCAGCGCCGGGCGCGGCGCAAGCGGCTGGCGGCGAGCCTGGCGAAGGATGCGGGCTGGGCGGAGCTGTTCGGCAGCGTGGCCGATTTCACGGGTGATCTGGCGCGCAGGGGGTGAGGCATGGCAACGTGGCGCTACACGGAAGTGGATAGTGGGGTGGCCGGCGAGGAAGCCTCGCAATTGCTGCGCCGCCAGCAGAAGCGGCTGGAACGGCAGGCTGACAAGGCAAGCAAGGCGGCGAATGCGCGGGCGCGGCGGGAAGGCGCGCTGAGCGGCGCGCTAGAGGGCATGCAGGGCGAGATGAACCTGCGCCGCGACGGCACCATCCGTGGTGTGGCGCACGACCTGGCAGCGGTGGAGACGTTTCTGCAGCGGCTGGATATCACTATCCGTCAGAAGGCGGATGAAGTGTTGCAGCAGCATGCGGACGATCCGGCAGCGGCGCAGGCGGCGCTGGAGAAGGAGCGCGAGCAGTTCGTGCAGGCATTGCCGCCGGAGGCGCAGCCGGGAGCGGACACCATGTTCCGCCGGCAGGCGCTGATCGTTACCCGGCAGGCGCGGCAGGCCTTCGAACAGCGGCAGAAGCAGGAGCGCCTGGCGGTGCTGGACGAGATGCTGGCGCGGCGGGAGCAGGACATCGGGCGGCTGGCGCTGACGGTGGCGGCGGGAGACGAGGAAGGCGAACAACTGCTGGAGCAAGAGCTGCAGGAGACGGAAGAGCAGCTGCAGCGGGCGGTTGAACAGGGGGAAATAACGCCTCTCAGGGCGCAGCAGATGATGCGACGGCTGCGCAAGCAGGCGACGATGCTGCGCATCGAGGGGGCGGTGGATGGCGCGCCGGACGTGGCGGCCAAGCGGCGGTTGCTGGAGGAGCTGAACCGGCAGTGGCAAGAAGGCAAGGGGCTGGCCGGCACGTTGGAGGCCGACGAGTGGCTGAACGTGCGCTCGCGGCTGGAGGCGAAAATCCGTGCAGACAGCGCGGCGGCGGCACAGCCGGCGCGCGGCGCACTGCGCCGGGCAATGCTGGCGTTGCGCAGTGGCGAGCTGCCGGACGAGCTGGACATGCTCATGCTGCAGCGGGCGGCGGCGGATAGCGGCAGCGAAAAGCTGGCGCAGGCCGTGAAGCGGCTGGACAAAGGGCGCCATATCCTGACAAGCGTGGGGCGTATGCCGCTGCCGGAGGCCGAGCGCATGGCAGCGGAAGCGAGGCAGGTGGCAGAGCGCGACCCGACGGAAGAGAACGTGGCGCTGGCGCGGGCCATTGAGGCGCGCATCGCCTGGAAGCGCAAGCTGATGCGCGAGGACCCGCTGTCGCTGGCGGCGATAACGGGGCATGTGAAGGATCGCGAGCGAACGATGAGGCCGCTGACGGCAGGCAGCAATGCAGAAGCCTGGCGGCAGCGGGTGGAGGTGGCGGAAGCCGCCGCAGCAGCGCAGGGCAGCGCGGTGCGCTATCTGACAAACGAGGAGCGCAAGGCGCTGAAGCGAGAATGGGATGGGCTGGATGCACAAGGGCGCGCAGCGATGCTGCGGCAGCTGGCGCAAGGCGCGCGCGACCGGCTGGTGCGGGTGCTGGACGAACTGGGTATCGAGAAGCCGGAAATTGCGCACCTTGGGGTGTTGCAGATGTGGCGCGCCGATGAAACCGTGCAGGCGGCGCTGGAGGGGCAGGACCTGATCAAGGGCGGGGTGGTGCGCGTCCCCGGCAGTGCCAGAGAGACGCTGCGCAAGATGCTGGCCAGGGTGGTGCCGAGCAAGGCGCTGGAGGGTGTGAAAAAGACGGCGGACGGCATTTATGCCAAGCTGGCGGTGGACGCCGGCGTGCAGGACTTCGACGAGCAGCTTTACAAGCAGGCCGTGGAGATGGCGCTGGGCAAGACGGCCGCCGGCGGCGGACTGGCCACCTGGAAGGGGCGGAAGATACTGCTGCCACCGAACCTGGCGGTTGAGGAATTCGAGCGGCTGATGGAGCTGTTGCCGGACAATCAGCTGGCGGTGGTGTCGCAGACGGGCGGGCGGCCCATGTATCGGAAGGGCAAGGATGAGCTGCGGCCCGTCCGTGCGCACGAACTGCGGCAGATGCACCTGGTGCCGGTGGCCGCGGGGGTGTTCCGGGTGTCTGTGAGCGACCCTGAAAACGGGGCGGTGTGGCTGGTGGATGAACAGACCGGTGGGCCGTGGCTGCTGAACGCAGCGAAGCTGCCGCGCATCAAGCTGCCGGCGGGGCCATCACTGGAGCGCAGGGCACCGAAGCCTGACGATGAGGTGGCGGCGCCATGAGATACGTCAGCCCTTTCATTGATCCGGATGGCGAGTTGCCGGAATGGCTGCGGCGGGAACTGGAGGCGGTGCCGGAAGAGCAATTCGCCAGTGGGCCGCCGACCGGACACCTCCGGAAACTGGGCATTTCAGTCGGAATATGATTCACTCCGGTGAGAAAGAAGCCTGAATCGCTGGAGGGATGTCAGAATGAAGGGACAGAAGGGGTTCTGGGATTTTGAGCAGCGTCTGGAGGAGCTTTC
>JAJRRZ010000020.1 GCA_024279045.1 Alphaproteobacteria bacterium | reverse complement strand
GCCAGATACATCATCGGCCTTGCCTCGATGCGCCCGTCTTCCAGCACCACCGGGCGCTGCTGGATCTTGTGCATGCCGAGGATGCCTGTCTGCGGCATGTTGAGAATGGGCGTGGACATCAGCGAGCCGTAGACGCCGCCGTTGGTGATGGTGAAGGTGCCGCCGCTCATCTCTTCCAGCTTCAGTGTGCCGGCGCGGGCGCGCGCAGCAAAGTCGCCGATGCGTTTCTCGATCTCGGCCAGCGGCAGGGCATCGGCCTCGCGCACCACCGGCACCACCAGCCCGCGCTCCGTGCCCACCGCCACGCCGATGTGGTAATAGTTCTTGTAGATGACTTCCTCGCCGTCGATCTCGGCATTGAGCTGCGGGATCTCCTTCAGTGCGCCGGTAACCGCGCGCACGAAAAAGCTCATGAACCCCAGCTTCACTCCGTGCTTGCGCTGGAACATCTCACGATAACGCTGGCGCAGGGCGATCACCGCGCTCATGTCCACCTCGTTGAAGGTGGTAAGCATCGCCGCGGTGTTCTGCGCTTCCTTCAGTCGCCGGGCGATGGTCAGGCGCAGGCGCGACATCTTCACTCGCTCCTCGCGCGCGGCATCCTCCGGCGGCACGCGGCGCGGCGCGCGCGCCACCTGTTGTGGCGCGGTGGTGGGTGCGGCGGGTGTTGTTTCCGCCAGCGGGGCGGCAGCCGCTGTGGTGGGAGCAGGTGCCGCACTGGCCAGTTGCGCCAAGGCCTCTTCGCGGCTGATGCGTGCCTTCACCGGTGCTGCCGCACGTTGCGAGTCCGGCATGGATTCCGATACAGGCTCCGGCGCTGGTTCCGACCTTGATGCCGGCGTTGTTTCCGGTTGCGGCGCTGGCTGCTTGTCCGGCTCCTTCGGCGCGGGGCCGGGTTCCGGCCCAGGCTCCGGCTTCGGCTTAGCTTCAGCCTTCTGCGCGTCCTGTGGCGTGGCCTCGGCGCTGTCGTCAATGCGGGCGATCACCGCGCCCACTTCCACCTCCGCGCCTTCCTCCACCAACGCCTCGGCCAGCACACCAGCTGCCGGAGCAGGCACTTCCACGGTTACCTTGTCGGTTTCCAGCTCCACCACCGGCTCGTCCTGCGCCACTGCCTCGCCCGGCTGCTTCAGCCAGCGCGCCAGCACTGCCTGGGTGATGGATTCTCCCAGGCTCGGCACCTTCACCTCAACGCTCATGCTTCCTTCTCCATGCCGGATGCCTGCTTTTCGCTTGCGCTCATGCCGTCTTGTTCCTCACGCGCTGGAGCCCCACGCCCGCCCGATGATGGGTTCCTCGCCCAGTGCCTGATCCAGCAGCCGCTGCTGCTCCTGCAGATGCTTGCGGTAATAGCCCGTCGCCGGCGAGGCCGATGCCGGACGGCTGACCAGTGCCGGGCGCTTCTGCCGCGCGTTGATGGTGGTCAGCACCCATTCCAGATGGTGCGAGACGAACGTCCACGCCCCCATGTTCCACGGCTCTTCCTGGCACCACACGAACTCCGCCTTCCTCGCGAAGCGCGAGAGCTCCTGCACCAGCAATCGGTGGGGGAAGGGATAGAGTTGCTCGATGCGCAGCAGATAGACATCATCGATGCCGCGCTTCTCGCGCTCGGCGAACAGGTCGTAATAGACCTTGCCGGTGCACAGGATGACGCGGCGGATGCGGCTGTCCTTCACCAGCTTCACCGAGGTGGAGCCGGGCCGGCGCTCGGCGTCATCGGCCAGGGTGCGGCAGAAGCTGCTGCCACGCGCCATCTCGTCCAGGTCGGAGACCGCCAGCGGATGGCGCAGCAGCGACTTCGGTGTCATCAGGATCAGCGGCTTTCGGAAGTCGCGCTTCATCTGCCGGCGCAGGATGTGGAAATAGTTCGCCGGGGTGGTGCAGTTGGCCACCTGCCAGTTGTCCTGCGCGCACATCTGCAGGAAACGCTCCAGCCGTGCGGAGGAATGCTCCGGCCCCTGCCCCTCGAAGCCGTGCGGCAGAAGGCAGGTCAGCCCCGACATGCGCTGCCATTTGCGTTCCGCAGCGGAGATGAACTGGTCGAACACTGCCTGCGCGCCGTTGGCGAAGTCGCCGAACTGCGCCTCCCAGATCACCAACACGCCGGGGTCGGCTACCGAGTAGCCGTATTCGAAGCCCAGCACCGCTTCCTCCGAGAGGATGGAATCGATGAAATCGGCTTTCTGCGGCTGGTTGGGGTCGATGTGGTTCAGCGGTACGTAGGGTGTATCGCTCTGCTGGTCGATCCACACCGCATGGCGCTGCGAAAAGGTGCCGCGGCGCACGTCCTGCCCTGTCAGACGCACGCGGAAGCCCTCCATCAGCAGTGTGCCGAAGGCCAGTTGCTCTGCGGTGGCCCAGTCGATGCCCTTGCCGGTGCGGATGGCCTTGCGCCGTGCGTCGATGATGCGGGCCAGCGTGGGGTGGAGGTGAAACCCTTCCGGCACGCTGGTGATGGCCTTGCCCACCTGGCGTAACAACTTCTTGGAAGCGCTGGTAACGCCGGTGCGTGGTTCGTCGATGCTGGCGCTGCGCGGCGGCGTGTAGCCGCGCCACAGCCCGCCGGGTTTCTCCAGCCGCGGGCGGAAGCTCTCCGCCGCTTCGAATTCGCGCTCCAGCAGCGCATGGAAGCGCTTGCGGATGGCCTGTATCTCTTCTTCCGTCAGCAGGCCCTCGCGCACCAGCCGCTGCGCATAGATCTCTGCCACCGTCGGGTGCTCGGCAATGCGCCGATACATCAGCGGCTGGGTGAAGGCCGGCTCG
>JAJRRZ010000019.1 GCA_024279045.1 Alphaproteobacteria bacterium | reverse complement strand
ATGCAGACCGACAAAATTCAGCAGGTCGGTGGCGCGGGCGCGTTCGGCGCGGGTGCCGTGGCCGAACAGTTGCAGCAATCCGCGCCGCGCCGTTGGCAGGGCGACCAGCATGTTTTCCAGGCAGGTCATTTCCCTGAAGATACGCGCCTGCCGGAAGGTGCGCAGCAGACCCAGCCGGGCGATGCGGCCGACGGGCAGGTGGGAGATTTCCTGGCTATTGAACCAGATGTGGCCGGCGTCGATGGGGTGATGGCCGGTGATGCAGTCGAGCAGCGTGGTCTTGCCCGAACCGTTCGGCCCGATGAGGCCGACGATGGTGCCGTGCTCGACCATCAGCGAAATGCCGCGATTGGCCACTACACCGCCGAAACTCCAGGAAACTTTCCTGACCTCCAGCAAGGGCCTGCTGCTGTCGGGACTGTCAGGCATGGCCGTTGCCTCCCGTGCTGATGGCGGGGCGGGGCGGTGTGTGGCTGGTGGTTTTTTCGTCCGGCTCCGGTTTGGCGAACAGATTGGGCCAGCGCTCACGCAGCCAGCCAATGATGCCCTGCGGGAAGAACGCCACGATGATGACGATGAGCGCACCCAGCAGCACGTGCTGCCAGCCCGGCAGATATGTCCAGAACAGCTCCTTCGCGCCGAAGAAGACTGCCGTGCCGATGACCGGTCCCCAGAACGTGCCCCTGCCACCGAGGATGGCCATGAGGATCATCCACACACCCACCTCCATGCCGCTGTAGGCAACATCATGCGGGGCCATGGAACGGGAAAGATTGCCGTAGAGGGCCCCAGCCAGGCCGGTGAAGAAGGCGGAGATGGCCCAGGCGGTCATCTTGTTGCGAACGGTGAAATGGCCCATGGCCTCGGCCTTGTCTTCGTCATCGCGGATGGCATTCAGGGCCAGGCGGAAGCGGGTGGACAGGAGCCACATGTAAAAGATGAGCGCCAGCGCCGCCAGCGCGAAGCTGAGCCAGTAGAACAGCGCCGGGCTGTTGATGGCATTGGGCAAGGTGGGGGATGGCATGTCGAAACCGGTGCCGATGTAACCCCGGCTGGCGGCGAGTTCCGCGGCGGCTACCGCCAGCCCCAGCGTGGCGATGGCGAAATGGTGTCCGCGCATGCCCAGCAACAGTGCGCCGAAGAGAATGGCGGCGAGCATGGCCACAAGCCCGCCGAAGGGAACGCCCAGCGCCAACCCGGCATATATCTGCGCGGCGTCAAGCGTGTATTCCGTGCCTTCGCCCATCGCGGCGGTGTATTCGGCAACGGGATGGTAGAGTCCGATCTGCAACGCCGCGGAGGCATACATGCCGATGCCGAAAAACACCACGTTGCCGAAGGAGTTGTAGCCCGTCTGCCCACTCATCAGATCCCAACTGAGCGCCAGCACCATGAACAGCCACAGCATGGAGAGCTGGCTCAGGTGGGCAGGCGCGACATATGGCATGATCAACCCCGCGGCCAGCAGGGCGAGCAGGGCTGTCAGGCTGGCGGTCTTGCGGTTCATGATGGCAGGTTCCGTCCGGTTTTTCCTGTTTCAGGCAATTTCAGGCACTGGGGCTTGTGGGCGAGGCTGGTCTGTCGCACCACCAGCACCACCACCAGAAGCAGGAAGAGGAAGGCTAGCTGAAACTCCGCGCCCAGCAGAAAACCGGCGAACTGCTCGACCACGCCCAGCCCCAGCCCGGCGGTAAAGATGCTGGCCAGGTTGCCCGGTCCGGCGGCGACGACAATCATGAACGAGCGCAGGGTATGGGGCAGGCCCATGTATGGGTGGATGGACCAGGCCATCACCACAAGCGCCCCTGCCACGCCGCACAGTGCGGCGTTGATGGCATGGGTGGCGGCATATACCTGGTCGGTGTCGATGCCCATGATGCGCGCGGTGCGGGCGTTGTGCGCGGTGGCGCGGATGGCCCGGCCCAGCCGCGCCTTCTTCAGGAACAGCCACAGCGCCAGACAGATGGCGAACGACAGCACGAAGGCCAGCACCTTCGCCTGTGGCACGGTTACCATGCCGCCGAACAGAAAAGAGATGCCCAGCCCGCTCTCCGCGGTGCGCGCGTTGGCTCCGAAGACGGTGTTCATCAGTTGCTGCAGCATGATGGATATGCCGAAGGTGGCCAGCAGCGAGATGGAAATGTCGGCCTCGACAACGCGCCATATCACCAGCCGGTAGAGTGCCCAGCCGAGCATGAACAGCACCAGTGCCGCCAGCGGAATGCCGAACAGCGGGTGCAGGCCGGCATCCATCGCCAGCAGGGTGATGAAACCACCAAGCATGACATATTCTCCCTGGGCGATGTTGATGATGTTCATCACGCCCCAGACCAGCGCCATGCCGAAGGCAGCCAGCGCGAGCACCGCGCCGATCCACAGGCCGTCAAGCAACAGCTGGATGCTGAAGGCAGGATCTTGCAGCAGCAGTTGCAGGTTCTGCACCCGAGATTCCTCCTGGCTGATCAGCGGCTCGAAATATGAAAGCGCACGAGTATGCAACCTATGATACATATCATTTTCATCATTTCTACCTTTGGAGTATGTGTCCGTAAATCGAGGGTTACCCCAGGTTCATATGCGAGCGCCTGGCGGCGTGGATTTTCCGCTCTGGCCTTGGGACGGATGTTGCGCTAGAAGGATGGGCGGCCCCGCAGGCCTTGCGGGGCCGTTTCTTGTGATTGTTGCAGCGAGGGGCAGGCCATGACGAACGTGGTGGTGATTGGCGCGCAGTGGGGCGACGAGGGCAAGGGCAAGATTGTCGACTGGCTCTCCGAACGCGCCGATGTGGTGGTGCGTTTTCAGGGCGGCGCCAACGCCGGGCACACCTTGGTCATTGATGGCGTTACCTACAAGCTCTCGCTGCTGCCCTCGGGCATCGTGCGTCCGGGCAAGATGGCGGTCATCGGCAATGGCGTGGTCATCGACCCGTGGAAGCTGGCCGAGGAGATCGACGGCATCCGCGGCCAGGGCGTGGAGGTAAGCCGCGAAAACCTGCGCATTGCCGAGAATGCCACCCTCATATTGCCGCTGCACCGCGAGCTGGATGGTCTGCGCGAGCAATTGGCCGGCAAGGGCAAGATTGGCACCACCGGGCGCGGTATCGGCCCGGCCTACGAGGACAAGGTGGGCAGGCGGGCCATTCGCGTCTATGACCTGTCCAACCCCGACACGCTGCCGCGCAAGATCGAGCGCTTGCTGGCGCACCACAACCCGCTGCGCCGCGGGCTGGGCGTGGAGGAAATAGACGCGCAGCGGCTTTACGATCAGTTGCTGGAAATCGCCCCGAAGATCCTGCCCTACATGGACACCGCCTGGGCTCTGCTGGACGAACAGAAGCGCGCTGGCAAGCGCATCCTGTTCGAGGGTGCGCAGGGCACGTTTCTCGACATCGATCACGGCACCTATCCCTTCGTTACCAGCTCCAACACCGTCGCCGGCAATGCCGCCACCGGCTCCGGCGTGGGGCCCTCGACGCTGGAATTCGTGCTGGGCATCGCCAAGGCCTACACCACGCGCGTCGGCGCCGGGCCGTTTCCCACCGAGCTAGATGACGAGACAGGTCAGCGCATTGCCGAGCGCGGGCATGAATTTGGCACCGTTACGGGCCGTGCGCGGCGCTGCGGCTGGTTCGACGCGGTGCTGGTGCGCCAAGCGGTGAAGAACTCCGGCATGGACGGCATTGCCTTTACCAAGCTCGACGTGCTGGACGGCTTTGATGAGCTGAAGATCTGCGTCGGCTACGAGCTGGACGGCGAGCGCATCGACCGCCTGCCCGCCGGGCAGGGCGCGCAGGAGCGGGTGAAGCCCATCTACGAGACCATGGAGGGCTGGAAGGAAAGCACCTATGGCGCGCGCTCGTGGAATGATCTTCCGGCACAGGCGGTGAAATACATCCGCCATATCGAGGAGCTCATCGAGTGCCCCATCACGCTGGTTTCCACCTCGCCGGAGCGCGAGGACACCATCCTGGTGAAGGATCCGTTCGAGGACTGATGTGATCCGGGCCCATGAATTTGCACCTCATCTGTGGTGCTCATGCTTGATCTCGGCGTTCTTGCACTCCTGGAAATACCTTCAGGCATTGCCGGCGGACAAAAGAACGCTGATTTTCGAGCAAATGACGCATCTGCCATGTCTTTTTGCGAGTCCTGGACCCAATGCCTCGTGGCGCAAGGACGGCCTTGCCGATCACGACTGCTTGATTTCCATCCGCATCATGCCTCATGTTCGGCAGCATGCGTGATGAAGCTTTCGATATCCGGGAAAGGCCCGGCGGGACTAGCTGGGCCGTGCTGCTGGCCGGAGAGCTGAGGCCGACGGCGCGGCTGCGGCGGCAATTGGCGGACGCGCGCGTGGTGGCTGCGGATGCCGGGTTGCGTCATGCCGAGGTGCTGGGTGTATCGCCGGAGGTGTTGATAGGCGATTTCGATTCCGCCGATGCGGCGCTGCTGGCCCGGCATGAGGACGTGCCGCGCATTGTTCATCCGGCAGACAAGGACATGACCGACGGCGCGCTGGCCATCGAGCATGCACTCGAGCAGGGCGCGCAGCGGCTGCTGCTGGTCGGCGCGTTGGGCGGCGCGCGCAGCGATCATGCCGTGATGCACCTGTTGCACCTGGCCGATCTGACCCGCCGCGGCATCGCGGCGCTGGCCAGCAGCGGGCTGGAGGAAGCGCACGGGCTGGGGCCGGGAGAGCATGTCATCGATTTGCCACGTGGCACGACATTCTCGCTGCTGGGATTCGAGTCATTGCACGATGTGCATCTGAGCGGCGCGCGCTGGCCATTGCGTGGCGAGACGCTGCCCTTTGGCGACAGCAGGCCGTTGTCCAATGTTGCTCGGGGAGGGCCGTTGAAGCTGCGCATCGGCGCAGGGCATGGGGTGCTGTTGGCGCATTTGCCACGGGAGGATGGAGAGCCACGTGCGTGAGGCGGAAACCGCACAGGGATGATCAATCGCCTTCACTTGTTATCTTCACGGTCGAGCTTCACGCCGTAAAGCTCCAGGCGATGATCGACCAGCTTGTAACCCAGTTTCTTGGCGATCTGGCGTTGCAGTTCCTCGATCTCCGGCGAGGTGAATTCGATGACCTCGCCACTGTTCAGGTCGATGAGGTGGTCGTGATGTTCCTCGTTGGCCGGTTCGTAGCGGGCACGGCCATCGCCGAACTCGTGGCGTTGCAGGATGCCCGCGTCCTCGAACAATTTCACCGTGCGATAGACCGTGGCGATGGAAATGCCCGGGTCGATGGCAGTGGCGCGGCGGTGCAGCTCTTCCACGTCCGGGTGGTCGGTGGATTCGGCAATCACGCGGGCGATGACGCGGCGCTGGCCGGTCATGCGCATGCCTTTCTCGGCACAGGCCTGTTCGATGAAGTTCAGGGTTTCGTTATGGTCGCGTGCAGGCATGCCGCCCCCATGCATGGCCGGTTGTCCTGCCGCCGATATAACATGTTTGCCCCCCGGTGCAATGTGGGCTTTCCGTAACGCGAAGAGAGACTCGTGTTGCGGAGCGCGCCAGGAGGGCTGGCCTCAGCGGCTGGCGCGCTTGCCTTCCAGCCGCAGCAGGTCATGAATGTGCACAATGCCCACGGGCCGTCCGGCATCGTCCACCACGAATACCACGGTAATCTTGCGCTCGTTCATTTTCGCCAGCGCCTTGCCGGCGGGTTCGTCCGGGTGCATCACGAAGGGATCTGGTGTCATCACCTCTGCGGCCCGCAACTGCATGAGGTCGGGATGATGCTCCATGGCGCGGCGCAAATCGCCGTCGGTGATGATGCCCGCCAGTCTGCCCTTGTCATCGACGATGCCCAGGGTGCCGAAGCGCTTGCCGGTCATTTCCAGCAGGGCCTTGTTCATTGGCGTGTCCGGCGTGGCCAACGGCAATGCATCATCACCATGCATCACTTCCAGCAGGGGCTTGAGCATTGCACCCAGGCTGCCGCCGGGGTGCAGCTTGCCGAAGTCGTCCGGCTGGAAATTGCGCGCGTGCATCAGCGCCATGGCCAGGGCATCGCCCAGCGCGAGCTGCATGGTGGTGGAGGTGGTGGGCGCCAGCTTCAGCAGGCAGGCTTCCTCCATCTTCGGCAACAACAGCAGGTGGTTGGCGTGGTGGCCCAGGGTGCTGTTGGCATTGGCGGTGATGGCCACCAGCGCAATGCGGTTGCGCGTGGCGTATTCGATCATCGGCACCAGTTCCGGTGTGTTGCCGGAGTTGGAAATCATCAGGATCACGTCATCACGGGTGATCATGCCCAGATCGCCATGCGCGGCTTCCGTGGCGTGGACGAATTGCGCCGGCGTACCGGTGGATGCAAGGGTTGCGGCGATCTTGTTGCCGATGTGCCCGCTCTTGCCGATGCCGGAGACGATGATGCGTCCCTTCGCTGCCAGCATCAGTTCCACCACCTTGTGGAATGAAGCGCCGAGGCCATCGCGCAGGGCAACGGCCAGCGCCTGCAGTCCGGCGGCTTCCTTGTCGATGGTATCCACCGCCACACGGATATGATCGCTTTCGCTGGCGGTTGCTGCTCTTGCGGCGGTATTGTGCTGGGTGTTCATGCCTGTTCCCGATTCACCAGGGGAGTTCGTAGCCTTCCGCATGCCAGAAGCTGCCGGTGTTGTCCATGTTCAGCGCGTCCATGCGCATGATCAGGCCACGCGCGGCGACATCGGCGGTGATGTTGCCGCGGCCCTGTGTCATGTCGGTGCGCACATAACCCGGATGCAGCGCCGCCACGGCAATGCCGCGCGGTGCCAGCTCTATGGACAGGTTCTTCGCCGCCATGTTGGCTGCGGCCTTGGACATGCGATAGGCGTAGTTGCCGCCGGAGGCATTGTCGCTCAGCGAACCGACGCGCGAGGTGATGATACCGATGCGGCTGCCTTCGCCGAGATTGTCCAGCAGCGCACGCACCACGCGCAAGGGGCCGAGCGCGTTGATCTGGTAGTGTTGCAGTGCGCTGTCGAAATCCAGCGTGGCCAGGGTATCAGAGCGCAGTATGCCGGCGTTGCACAGCAGCGCATCGACACGTCGTCCACGCAGCGCCTCGGCCAGCCGGGCAGGGCCATCATCGCCGGCGACATCGACGCCATCCACCACTTCCACTCCCGTATTGGCCAATGCCGTAGCGGGTTGGCGCGTGGTGGCCACTACCTGCTCGCCGCGTTCGTGCAGTTGCCGCGCCATCTCCAGCCCGATGCCGCGTGATGCACCGACAACAACCCACAAGGCCATGTTGCGCTCCTCCTTGATGTCCTTCTTATCTGTGGCGAAGCCATGACGATTTCGCCCTGTCAGCCCGCCTTTTCGGCGAGTGCCTGCTCATGCGCCTGTACGCAAGGAGCATCGAAGCAACAAAAAATGACTTCCTGAATATCATGTGGCCGAGTGCCAAGAAAAGTCCTGACGGTTTCCACCGCGATGCGCGCCGCACGTTGCTTCGGGAAGCCATACACACCGGTGGAAATGGCCGGAAAGGCGATGGAGCGCACATCGTGTTCGGCAGCCAATGCCAGCGAATTGCGATAGGCCGAGGCCAGCAGCATATCTTCGCCGTGGCCGCCGCCACGCCACACGGGGCCAACGGTGTGGATCACCCATTTCGCCGGCAGGTCATATCCTCTGGTGATGCGCGCCTCGCCGGTGGGGCAGCCGCCTATGCGGCGGCATTCCTCTAACAGCTTTGGCCCGGCGGCGCGATGAATGGCGCCATCCACCCCACCACCACCAAGTAGCGATGCGTTAGCGGCGTTGACAATGGCGTCCACTTCCAGTTTCGTAATATCGCCCTTGCAGACGTGCAGACGGGTCATGGAACAGCTCCGTGAATGCTTCTTGTCGTGAGGCATTTTCGCGGCGTGGAATGGTCTTGGCGTGCTTT
>JAJRRZ010000299.1 GCA_024279045.1 Alphaproteobacteria bacterium | reverse complement strand
TTGGCGTCGTCGAAGCCAACGATGCCATCGACGCCCCCAGCAGCACGGCGGCGGCAAGGGCGCGATGCGTGTTGCGATGCATGTTGCGAAGGATATGCTCGAACATGTCTTCGTGCTCTTTTGCTTGTTGCCCGGTATCGCACGGGCCAGCATGCCGGCAAGGAATGAAAAAAGATGAATCATTTTGCCGGAAATTGTCCGCAAATGGCTGAAAACATGACAGTGGTTGCCAGATTGCGAACGCACGGGTTCAGGATGAATCATCATTGAAGGGCCATGTGCATGGCCAGCGTTCCGCAATGCATTGCCTTGCAATGCATGACTGAGCCATCATCCCGCCGCCAGCGCCAGCAGGATGCCGCAGCGCGCCACCACCTCCACCGCTCCCGCCGCATCGCCCGTCTGCCCACCCAGCAACCACCGGCACAGCCGCCCGAAGCCGAACGCCAGCACATTGCCGGCAACGAATGCCGCCACCAGCGCCTTGCCAGGCAGCAACCCGGTCAGCAGCGCCACGGCCAGCCCGACGATCACCACCAGCGCGGCATGCGCCAGCGTGGCGGCATCCGGCCTGCCCGCGCCAACGCTCAGGCCGTCATCACGCGCATGGGGCAAGGCATGCATCAGCCACACCGCCGCCAACCGCGAAGCCGCATGCGCCAGCACCAGCGCACTCGCCAGCACTACCACACCGCGCTGCCCCAACGCCAACAGCGCCGCCACCTGCAAGGCGACGGCGAAGATCAGCGCCAACACGCCGAAACCACCAATTCGCGCATCGCGCATGATCCGCAGCCGCTTCTCGCGCGTGCGCCCACCCAGCGCGTCGGCAAAGTCGGCCAGGCCATCTTCGTGCAGCGCGCCACTGGCGATTACCACCGCCAGCAACGCCAGCAGCGCCGCCGCCAACGCCCCCAGCCCGGCCACGTCATGCGCCAGCCACCACACCACACCGCCCAGCACCCCCAGCCCCGCGCCCACCAGCGGCAGCGCTCTCAGCGCTCGTGGCCATGCCGCACCCGCCTGCCAGCGCTCTGCCACCGGCCATGTCGTCAGCAGCGCCAGCGCTGCCGCAATGTCGGCCAGCCAGCCGCGCACACCCTGCGCCGGAGCGTCCCCTCGCCGCGCTGTTTCTTCTGCCTGTGGAGAATCCATCGCCCCCGCCATGCAATTTCACCATGGCGATGTTATAGCCCCATGCAATCAGCCATGCATGGGATTTTCGCCATGACACATCCCGAAACGAGATATCCCGAAATCCACTCCCTCGACGACGTGCGCGCCCTGCTGCGCGAGCTGCCCGGCCCCAATGAGGCCACCCGCCAACAGGCTCTCCAGCACGATGCCCAGCTCACCAAGCCGCCCGGCGCGCTGGGCCGGCTGGAGGATATCGCCGCCTTCGCCGCCGCCTGGCAGGGCCGCCATCCGCCGCGCGCCGATAATGTGCAGGTGCTGGTCTTCGCCGCCAACCACGGCGTGGCTGCGCAAGGCGTCTCCGCCTTTCCGGCGGAGGTAACCGCGCAGATGGTGGCCAATTTCGAAGCCGGCGGCGCCGCCATCAACCAGTTGTGCGCCACCTTCGGCCTGAACCTGCGCGTCATTGTCCTGAACGACCTGCGCCCCACCGCCGACATCTCCCGCGAAGACGCCATGAGCGAGGCGCAGATGCTGCAGGCCTTCACCACCGGCCTGCGGGCGGTCGATACTGCTGCCGATCTGCTATGCATCGGCGAGATGGGCATCGCCAACACCACCGTGGCATCGGCCCTGCTGCATGCGCTGCTGGGCGGCACGGCGGCGGACTGGGTCGGCCCCGGCACCGGTGTTGACGACAAGGGCATACGCCACAAGGCCACCGTGGTCGCCACCGCCGTACAACGACTGCATGGTGAACATGACCCGCTGCACATCCTGCGCCGGGTGGGGGGCTACGAATTCGCCGCTCTGGCTGGCGCCATCATCGGCGCGCGCCTTGCCCGTCTGCCGGTGTTGCTCGACGGCTTCATGACCGCTGCCGCCGCGGCTGTGCTGCACGCCATCTCGCCCGATGCCATGGCCCATTGCATCGCCGGACATGTTTCCGCCGAGCCGGGCCATGCCCGCGCGTTGCAGCGGCTCGGGCTGCAATCGTTGCTGAACCTGAACATGCGCCTTGGCGAGGCCACCGGCGCGGCCCTGGCCACCCAGGTGGTGAAGGCTGCCATCGCCACCCACGCCGGCATGGCGACCTTTGCCTCTGCCGGGGTTTCCGGCGGCAATGCCTGAAAAACTGTTCCCCCCCGCGCCGCGAGTTGCTAATAGGCGGACATGACCAATTCGCAGGACAACAGGACCACGGCGGCGCCAAAGGCGCAGAACGCGGGAAACGCGCACAAGCGCAAGGAGGAAGGTGGCCTCTGGCCCACCATCCGGCTGGTGATCGAGGCGCTGCTCATCGCCTTCGTCATCCGCACGTTCTTCTTCCAGCCCTACAATATCCCCTCCAGCTCCATGGTGCCCACCCTGCTGGTGGGCGACTACCTCTTCGTCGGCAAGCTCAGCTACGGCTACGGCCCACACTCCTTCAACTTCCGCGTTGCCCCTTTCGGTTACGAGCTGTTCAGTTTCGGCCCGTTGCCGATCAAGGGACGCATCTTCGGCAGCCAGCCCGAGCGCGGCGATGTCGTCGTCTTCAAACTGCCCACCAATCCGAAGATCGACTACATCAAGCGCGTCATCGGCCTGCCGGGCGACCACATCCAGGTCATTCGCGGTGTGGTGCACATCAACGGCAATCCGGTCAAACGCCAGCGCCTCGAGGATGCAGTAATCAGCAAGGGCCCGCATGCCGGCATGCGCATTGCGCGCTATCGTGAAACCCTGCCCAATGGCCGCAGCTACATCGTTCGTGAAATGCTGCCCAACGGCCCCGCGGACAATACCGACGTCTATGTCGTGCCGCCGGGGCATTATTTCGTCATGGGCGACAACCGCGACAATTCCACCGATTCGCGCTTCCTCGACGAAGTCGGCTACGTGCCCTGGGAAAACCTGATGGGTGAGGCGAAGATCATCTTCTTCTCACACAACGAGAACATCTCGCCCTTCCTGCCCTGGACGTGGATCACCGGCGTGCGCTGGTGGCGCATTGGAACCTGGCTGGGCTCATGAATGGCAAGGCGCGACAAGACCACCCCACCGATACCGCAGCGCTGGCCGAACGTTTTCATCAGTGCTGCGGCGTGCGCTTCTCCGACCCATCCCTGCTGGCCCGTGCGCTGACCCATTCCGACGATACCCGCGGCGGTGCGGCGCGCACCTACGAGCGATTGGAGTTCCTTGGCGACCGCGTGCTGGGCCTCGTCATTGCCGAGGAGCTGTTCAACCGCTTCCCCGGCGAGGGCGAGGGACTGCTGGCGCGCCGCCTGAACCAGTTGGTGCGCCGCGAAACCTGCGCGGAGATCGCCCGCAATCTGCGCCTGCACGAATTGATGATCACCGCAAGAAGCGCCGAGCGCGCACAGGTTCAGGCTTCCGCCAAGGTTCTGGCCGACCTGTGCGAATCGGTCATCGCGGCAATTTATCTCGATCAGGGACTTGAAGCCGCCAGATCATTCATCATCTCCATGTTCGAGCCGCTGTTGCAGCGCCAGGAACAGGCCCCGCAGGACGCCAAGTCGGCCCTGCAGGAGTGGGCCGCAGCCCGGGCTCTGCCGCCGCCGGAATACCAAGAGGTATCCCGCAGCGGGCCGGACCATGCCCCCACCTTCACAGTTTCCGTAAAGGTGGACGGGCTGGGCGAAGCCATCGGCGAAGGTCCCGGCAAGCGAGCCGCCGAACAAGCCGCCGCCGCCAGCCTGCTGGCGCGCACGCAACAGCAGCAGGCCGAACAACCACATGAGCACAAGGACGATCGGAACCATACATGAGCAATACCGAGCAGGGCATCAACGCCCCACAAGGCGAAACCACCCCTCACGCCAACACGCGCTGCGGCTTCGTCGCCATCATCGGCGCGCCAAATGCCGGCAAGTCCACCCTCATCAACCAGCTCGTCGGCGCCAAGGTATCCATCGTAACCCACAAGGTGCAGACCACCCGCACCCGCGTGCGCGCCGTAACCATTGTCGATGACGCACAGATCATCTTCGTCGACACGCCGGGCATCTTCAAGCCGAAGCGCCGGCTGGACGAAGCCATGGTGGAAGCCGCCTGGGGCGGCGCGGCTGATGCCGATGTGATAGCCCTGCTGGTCGATGCACGGCGCGGCCTGGACGAGGAGAACCGCCGCATTCTCGACGGACTGAAAAAGTTCAACCGTGCCGCCGTGCTGGTGCTCAACAAGATCGACCTCATCGACAAGCCGAAACTGCTGGAGCTGACCGAAGCCTTCACCAGCGAGTTCGATTTCGACGAGGTATTCATGATCTCCGCCCTGAAGGGCGAGGGCATTGAGGACTTCAAGCAATATCTGGCCAGCCGCATGCCGCCGGGCCCGTGGCTGTATCCGCCCGATCAGCTCTCCGACCTGCCGCTGCGCCTGCTGGCGGCGGAGATCACCCGCGAGAAGCTCTACCTGCGCCTGCACGACGAACTGCCCTATGCCTCGCACGTGGAGACGGAGCAGTGGGAGGAGCGCCCGGACGGTTCCGTGCGCATCGAGCAGGTCATCTACGTGCAGCGCGACAGCCAGAAGAAGATCGTCATCGGCAAGGGCGGGCAGACCATCAAGGCCATCGGCCAGGCCGCCCGCGAAGAGTTGCAACTGCTGCTGAACAGGAAGGTGCACCTGTTCCTGTTCGTCAAGGTGCGCGAACACTGGGACCGCGATCCCGAACGCCTGCGCGCCATCGGCCTGCTGGACTGAACCGCCCTCCACTTTCCCACCACCCCATTTCGGCAGCCCCCTTGCACCACCTACCCATGCACTCGCACGCTCGCTGCATCCCATTGACGAATCAGGCGCAATTCTGCAAATACTCGCAATGGGAGAGATTGCATGGCGTATTTCGCCAACAGCAGGGGGCAGAATCAATGATGAAATCGGCATTTGCCGCGCGCCGCCGGACAGTCGTTATTGCAGGCAGCATGGTTGCCGCGCTGGGGCTTGCTGCTTGCCAGGAGCAGCAGGGCACATCCACCACACCGCAAGCACGCCAGAATGGCAGCGCCATCGTGCAAACGGCACACGCCGCCGGGCAAGGCGCCAGGCAAGACGCCGAGGCCACTTCCGCCGCCAGGCTGGACGCCTACCTCGCCCGCATCCGCCGCGAGGCCCGCGAAAACCGTCAGCAAGCCCTGCAGATGCGCCAGCAGGTCATCGCCTACAAGGAAGCCGTGCAGGAAGCGCGCGTGATGGCGGCAAAATACAAAGAAGACATCCTGCGCATCCGTGCCGATATCGCCCGCGAGCGCAGCGAGATGGAAAAACACAAGGCGGAAATCGATGCCTTGCTGAAGGATATCTCCGCCCAGGCCGCGCGCATTCGTGCCGATCGCGACTATATTCGCCAACTGGCCGGGCAGACCGATCAGGCAAAGAAGCAGATCGCCCTGATCCGCCAGAGCATTCGGCAGATGCGCGACGACCTGCTGCCAAAGGCAGCGCTGACCACTTCGTCCGTCAGCGCCTTGCGTCAGCCGTCCGGCAACGGTGCGCTCCGCGCCGCAACGGGCAAATCCGCTGACAGCAAACCCGCCGCTGGCAAGAGCGCTGCCCGCCCTGTTACGGGCCTGTCGCTCTCGCCCGCCGCCAATCAGCCAGCCAGTGGCAGCGCGGCAGTGAAGGTGCGCGTGCCGCAGCAAGAGCGCTGACAAATCCCGGCTGGCGGCGCCCCTTGTCAGGCAACGCCACGCGGCACGACGCGGAAGCACAACTTTGCCCTTGCCACGCCTGCAACGCTGGCGTAAATAGCCGCTCATCGCAACGTTGCCGCTGCACCCGGTGGCAGCATGGCGAAAACCACACACGCTGGCTGCAAGGCTCCCCCTTCCCGGCATGACGCCAGGACAGGGCAAGGGGCCTTTCCGGTGCCTTTTGCCGTTCTGGTGAAGGTCATTCCGGCGTGGAGGCATAACCGGAAGAAGGAGACAGAATCCATGGCAATGCCTGAAGTATCCCTGCGCGAGCTGCTGGAAGCTGGCGCACATTTCGGCCACCGCAAGGAGCGCTGGAACCCGAGGATGGCACCCTACATTTACGGGGTGCGCAACGGTATCCACATCATTGACCTGTCGCAGACCGTGCCGCTGTTCGCTCATGCGCTGCAGAAGGTGCGCGACGTGGTTGCTGGTGGCGGTCGCGTGCTGTTCGTCGGCACCAAGCGCCAGGCCTCCCACCCGGTGGCCGATGCGGCACAAGCCTGTGCACAGTACTACATCAACGAGCGTTGGCTCGGTGGCACGCTGACCAACTGGCGCACCATTTCCAACTCCATCCGCAAGCTGCGCGAGCTCGAGGCCATCCTCGACGATGCCGAGCAGTCCGCTGGCTATACCAAGAAGGAGCTGTTGCAGCTGCAGCGCCAGCGCGACAAGCTGGAGCGCGCACTCGGCGGCATCAAGAACATGGGCGGCCTGCCGGATCTGCTGTTCATCATCGACACTAACAAGGAGCAGATCGCGGTAAAGGAGGCCAACAAGCTGGGCATTCCAGTCATTGCCATTCTCGACTCCAATTCCGATCCTGAGGGCATAGATTTCCCCGTGCCCGGCAACGACGATGCCTCGCGCGCCATCGAGCTGTATTGCCGCTACGTGCGCGATGCTGCCGTGGAAGGCCTTGCTGCTTCCGCCGCCGGAGCGGGCGATCTGGGCGCGATGGAAGCCCCGCCTGCCGAGCCGGCACTGAGTGAACCCTCCAGCGAGGCAGAAACCGCTGTCGCCACCGAGGCTGATGCTGCTGCCACCCAGGCCGAGGCCGGGGAAACCCCTGCCGAGGCTGATACCGAAGAAGCCGCCAACGTGGTGGACGATGTCTCGCTCATCTCCGGCGTCGGCCCGGTGCTGCAGCAGAAGCTGGCCGAGGCTGGCATCACCTCGCTGAAGCAGATCGCCGAACTGAGCGAGGACGCGGCGAAGGAACTGGACGACAAGCTGGAGCTGCGCGGCCGCATCGTCCGCGACGAGTGGGTGGAGCAGGCCAGGGAACTGCTCGCTGGCAAGCCGCCGCGCGCCAAGGTGGACCAGGCCGCCGCGAACAAGCAGGCCGAATGAGGTATCGGCAGGGCCCAACCCTGCGCAACACCGCATGAACCCCTTTTCTGGCACCGGTGGCTCCGCCGCCGGTGCCGCGAACATTGCAACGAGAGGAACCGCAATCATGGCCAACATCACCGCCAGTATGGTCAAGGAGCTGCGCGAGAAGACCGGCGCCGGCATGATGGACTGCAAGCAGGCGCTCACCGAGAATGACGGCGACATGGAAAAGGCCATCGACTGGCTGCGCGCCAAGGGCCTGTCCAAGGCCGCGAAGAAGTCTGGCCGCGTGGCTGCCGAGGGCCTCGTCGGCGCCGTTACCGACGGCACCCGCGGCGCGGTTGTCGAAGTCAACTCCGAAACCGACTTCGTCGCCCGCAACGACACTTTCCAGGAGATGGTGAAGAACATCGCCACCGTGGCGCTGGATGCGAAAGGCGACATTGATGCGCTGAAGGCTGCCGAATACCCCGGCGCGGGCAAGTCGGTGGAGGAGCATGTCAAGGAGATGGTCGGCTCCATCGGCGAGAACATGACCGTGCGCCGCACCGGCTATCTGGAAGTGGACGAAGGCGCTGTGGTCTCCTACGTGCACAATCAGGCCGCGCCCGGGCTGGGCAAGATCGGCGTGCTGGTGGCGCTGAAGTCTTCTGGCGATGCCGAAAAACTGGCCGAGCTGGGCCGCAAGCTGGCCATGCACGTTGCCGCCGCCGCGCCGCTGGCCCTCACCGAGGCCGAACTGCCCGCGGAGGTGGTGGAGCGCGAGCGCGCCATTCTGGTGGAGCAGGCGAAGGAAAGCGGCAAGCCCGACAACATCATCGAGAAGATGGTGGAAGGCCGCATGAAGAAATTCTTCAAGGAATCGGTGCTGCTCTCGCAGATCTTCGTGATGGACAACGAAACGCCTATCGAGAAGGTGCTGAAGAACGCCGAATCTGAAGTCGGCGCCCCGGTGGAGCTGACCGGCTTCGTGCGCATGCAGCTGGGCGAGGGCATCGAAAAGAAGGAAGAAGACTTCGCCGCGGAGGTGGCCAAGACAGCCGGCGTTTGAGCTCAGCCGGCGTTTGAGCTTAGCCGGGCTCCGGACACCCTTGGCGCCTTGTCCGGGCTTCACGCCCATTGCCGAACCAGATCACAAGAGCCGGATGCCATGATGCATCCGGCCTTTTCATTCCCGCCTCGCCACCCGGCCAGATACCTCCCGGCTTCAGGATATTGCCGGAAAAGCAGGTAGATGCGTCATTTGCTTGAAAATCAGCATTCTTCTGCCCACCGGGAATACCTTCAGATATTTCCAGGGGCAAAAGGGCGCTGACATGCAGCGCAAATGGCTTGGGATGCCGTGTAAATTTACAAGACCAGACCTTGATGGCTCCCCTGACACCGGTCATGCTATTACATCGGCAGTGAACAGATTCTCCCGCCGGATGTGCATGACATGGCCGACCCATTCGATATCGACGACCCCTCCCCTGCCCCGGCCACCGGCCCGTCGCCAATGGCGCAGGCGGCACATCAGGCTCATGACGCGGCTGGCGCGGCAGCCATTGACGCCCCCTGGCTGGAAGGCCTCAACCCCGAACAGCGCGAGGCGGTGCTGGCCACCGAAGGCCCGCTGCTGGTGCTGGCCGGGGCCGGCACAGGCAAGACCCGCGCACTCACCACCCGCCTGGCCCACATCCTCGCCACGCGTCGCGCCTTCCCCGGCCAGATCTTCGCCGTAACCTTCACCAACAAGGCCGCCCACGAGATGCGCCAGCGCATCCGCGCGCTCATCGGCGAGATGGTAGAGGGCATGGCCTGGCTCGGCACCTTTCATGCCATCGGCCTGAAATTCATCCAGCGCCATGCCGAGGCCTGCGGCCTGCAGCCGGGGTTTTCCATCCTCGACGACGACGATCAGATCCGCCTGCTGAAGCAGGTCATGGCCGCCGCCAATGTCGATGAAAAGCGCTTTCCCGCCCGCCAGCTCGCCGCTCTCCTCGACGGCTGGAAAAACCGCGGCCTGGCGCCGCAACAGGTGCCGGAAGGCGAGAGCTTCGCCAGCCCCGGCGTCAACGTCCGCGATCTCTACGCCGCCTACCAGCAGCGCCTGCGGCAGCTCAACGCCGTGGATTTCGGCGACCTGCTGCTCAAGCCTCTGCACCTGCTGCAGGGCAATGCCACGCTGCTGGCCGAATACCGCAAGCGTTTCCGCTACATCCTGGTGGACGAATACCAGGACACCAACGTGGTGCAATATCTGCTGTTGCGTCTGCTGGCCGGCGAACATGGCAACATCTGCTGCGTCGGCGATGATGACCAGTCCATCTACGGCTGGCGCGGCGCGCGGGTGGAAAACATCCTGCGCTTCCCGAAGGACTTCCCCGACGCGAAGGTCATCCGCCTGGTGCGCAACTACCGCTCCACCGCCCATATCCTGGCCGCCGCCAACGGCCTCATCGCCCACAACCGGGGCCGCCTGGGCAAGAAACTTGTCTCGCAGCTCGGCGAGGGAGAAAAGGTGCTCGTCCGCCCCTGCCGCGACGACCTGGAAGAGGCCCGCGCCATCACCGATGACCTGGAGGCCTTCCAGCGCGCCGGCGGCAACCTGCGCGAGGCGGCCATCCTGGTGCGCGCCTCCGCGCAGATGCGCGTCATCGAGGACAGGCTCATCGAAACCGGCCTGCCCTATCGCGTCATCGGTGGCCCGCGCTTCTACGAGCGGCTGGAGGTGCGCGACGCGCTGGCCTATCTGAAAACCGTGCATACGCCTGATCACGACCTCGCCTTCGAGCGCATCATCAACACGCCCAAGCGCGGCATCGGCAAGGCCAGCATCGCCAAACTGCACGCCTTCGCCCGCAATCGTGGCATCTCGCTCTACCGAGCCGCCGAGTTGCTGACCGGCACCAACGAGCTGCCCGCCAAGGCCCGCACGGCGCTGAAGACCCTGCTGGAACAGTTCGCCCGCTGGCGGCGCGAGATGGAACACCTATCGCCCTCGGAGCTGGCCGGGTTGGTGCTGGACGAGTCCGACTACATGGACATGTGGCAGGCCGAGCGCACCGTGCAGGCGCAGGGACGGCTGGAGAACCTGCGCGAGCTGGTGCGCTCCATCGGCGAGTTCGACACACTCGGCGGCTTTCTGGAGCACGTGGCGCTGGTCATGGAGGCCGACAATCTGGCCGACGAGGCCAAGGTATCACTGATGACCATGCACGCCGCGAAGGGACTGGAGTTCGACCTCGTCTTCCTGCCCGGCTGGGAGGAAGGCCTGTTCCCCAACCAACGCGCCCTGGATGAATCCGGCGAGGCCGCGCTGGAGGAGGAGCGCCGCCTCGCCTACGTGGCGCTTACCCGCGCAAAGCGCCGCGCCATCGTCAGCTTCTCCGCCAGCCGCCAGATACACGGCCTGTGGCAAAACAACCTGCCCAGCCGCTTCATCGACGAATTGCCACCCGGCCATGTGGAGGTGGACGACCGCGGCCATGCCTTCTTCGGCTGGGCGATGAAAAGCGGCGGCGTGCGCGACACCGGTGGGCCGGTGCCAGGCTTTCACGAGGCGGAAGACATCGAGCCGGTCATTATCGATCCCATGCCCAACACCACAACCGCCGCCGCCAATGCCGCCGCGCCGGAGCGCAAGAGCCATGCTCCCCCTTCCACAGCCGCTCCTTCATCCACCACCGAGGATGATGCCCGCATCCACGCCGCACGCCGGCTGCTGGCCGCCAGCCGTGCCCAGACAGGGGCGCGCCGCGCATCATCCTTCCGCAAGGGCCAGCGCGTGCGCCATGATCGCTTCGGGGAAGGCACGGTGCGGGAGGTGGAAGGCGACAAGCTCACCATCGCCTTCGATGATGGTAGCGAAAAGCGCATCATGGCCAGCTTCGTGCAGCCGCTGTAAGGCTGCCCGAATTGGCCATTTTCCGCACGCTGCCAGACAACATGAAAAAACGCCCGCCATCGCTGGCGGGCGTGGTGCGAATCATCTGCCCTGCGGCGTTTACTTCACCCGTACCCAGGTTTCCGCGTCGCACATGGAATTGCCAATGGCGCAGCCCTGCACCTTCAGCTTGTCGCCGCCCACCATGCTGACGGTGCCGTTGAAGGTCATGAAGCCGGGCATCTCCGGGTGTTTCATGTCGCCCTTCCAAGCATTGCCGGCCTTCTTGATGCCCTTGAACATCACGAAACCCTTGCGCTTGCCTTTCTCGATGGCGCCGCACATGCCACCACCACACTGCCAAACCTTGGCGATATCGCCATTGGGCCGCTTCCACTTGCCCCACGGTGAGGCAGCGGAAGCCGCAACGGCGGTGAAAGCCACGGCAACCGCCGCGGCGGACAGGCTGAGCATGCTGCGCTTGATCATGGACATGACGTTTCGTCTCCCTCACTTGAAAAACGCGGAAACATCCGCAAATCCTCCCGGCAATCTCTGCCATCTTCAGGGTGGCACAAAGCCGCCCGCCAAGTCAAAACATATTCCAGCCGCCGCATATGGGGATTGCCCCGCCACGGTCTTTGACCCTTCGCCGTTTTGCGTATAACTCCGGAGCCATGCTGCGGCATCTTTCCATACGCAACGTGGTGCTCATCGAGGCGCTGGACATCGAGCTGGCCGATGGCCTCACCGTGCTCACCGGCGAGACCGGCGCCGGCAAGTCTATCCTGCTGGATGCGCTGGGCATGGCGCTGGGCGCGCGTGGGGCGGCGGCGCTGGTGCGCACCGGGGCGGGACAGGCCTCCGTCTCCGCACAGTTCGAGCTGCGCGCCGATCATCCCGTCTTCGCCTTGCTGGCGGAAAACGACATCGAGGTGGAAGAACCCGGCCAACTGCTGCTCTCCCGCATCCAGAAGGCCGATGGCGGCTCGCGCGCGCGCATCGACGGCCAGCCCGTGCCGGTGGCGCTGCTGCGCCAGGTGGGGGCCATGCTGGTGGAAATCCACGGCCAGCACGAGGCCCGCGCGCTGATGGACGAAAGCCGCCACATCACCCTGCTGGACGCCTTCGCCGGCTTGCACGGACAACGCCAGGAGGTGGAACAACGCTGGCGCGCCTGGCAACAGGCCGAAAAGCGCCTTGGCGCCCTGCGCACCGAGCTGGAACAGGCCGCCCGCGAGCACGAATGGCTGGAACACGTGGTGGCGGAGTTGCAGGACCTCGCCCCCGAACCGGGCGAGGAAGAAGATCTGGCCGCCCGCCGCGCGCGCATGATGCACGCCGAGCAGTTCGCCGACGCCATCAGATCCATGCGCGACGCCCTGCAAGAGGGGGGCGCACCGCTGGCCGGGCGCGTCTCCGGCGCCTTGCGCCGCCTGGAGCGCCAGCGCGAGCAGGCCGGCGGGCTGTTTGACGAGGTCTGCGAGGCCTTTGACCGTGCGCTGGTGGAGCTGGCCGAGGCCGAACGCCTGCTCGACGAGGCGGCGGCGCAACTGGAGTTCGACCCGCGCGAGCTGGAGCAGGTGGAAGAGCGCCTCTTTGCCCTGCGCGAACAGGCCCGCAAGCACCGGGTGCAGCCCGACGATCTGCCGGCCCTGCTGGAGAAGCTTTCCGGCCAGTTGCAGGCACTCGACGAAGGCGCGGCGGCCACCACCGCGCTGGAACAGGAAGTTGCGCAGGCGCGCGATGATTACATGCAGGCCGCGCGCAGGCTCTCCGGCGCCCGCCAGGCGGCGGCGGAGCAACTGGCCGCAGCGGTAATGGCCGAGCTGCCGCCGCTGAAGCTGGAGCACGCACGCTTCGAGGTGAATATACAGGCTGATGAAGCCCTTGCCGGGCCGGGCGGCATCGATACAGTGGCCTTCCAGGTGGCCACCAATCCCGGCATGCCCGCCGGGCCGCTGGGCAAGGTGGCTTCCGGCGGCGAGCTGAGCCGCCTGATGCTGGCGCTGAAGGTGGTGCTGGCCAACACCGGCTCCGCCCCGGTGCTGATTTTCGACGAGATCGATACCGGCGTCGGTGGCGCCGTGGCCGCCGCCATGGGCGAACGGCTGAAACGCCTTGCCGAAGGTGGATTGCAGGTGTTGGCCGTTACCCACTCGCCGCAGGTGGCCGCGCGGGCCGATCATCAGTGGCGCATCTTCAAGGAGGTGCGGACAAGCGAGCAAGGCAATGCCACCGTTACCCGCCTGCAGCCGCTGGATGCCACACAGCGCCGCGAGGAGATCGCAAGAATGCTCTCCGCCCACGACATCACCGACGAGGCCCGCGCCCAGGCCGCGCGGCTGCTGAACCACGGGAGCGACTGAGATGGGCGTGCTGGATCATGACGAACTGCGCCGCAAGCCGGTGGAGGAGTTGACCCGCGAAGAGGCGGCACGGGAGCTGGAACGTCTGGCGAAGGAAATCGCCGAGCACGACCATCATTACTACGTGGAGGACGCGCCGGTCATTTCCGATGCCGAATACGATGCCCTGCGCCGCCGCAACGAGGCCATAGAGGCACGCTTCCCCAACCTTATTCGCCCCGATTCTCCTTCCCACCGCGTTGGCGCGCCACCGGCGGAAGGCTTTCGCAAGGTGCGCCACGCGCAGCCCATGCTGTCGCTGTCCAATGCCCTGAGCGCCACCGACGTCTACGACTTCGACCGCCGCATCCGCCGCTTTCTCGGCCTGTCGGCAGAGGAGATCATCGAATACACCGCCGAGCCGAAATTCGATGGCCTGTCCATCAACCTGCGCTACGAGAAGGGCAAGCTGGTGCAGGCCGCCACTCGTGGCGACGGCTACGAGGGCGAGGACGTAACCGCCAATGCCCGCACCATCGCCGACATTCCCCGGCATATCGCGGCAGACGACGTGCCCGACGTGCTGGAGGTACGCGGCGAGGTCTACATGCCCGTCTCCGGCTTCATCAGGCTCAACGAGGAGCAGCGCAAGAAAGGCGAAAAGCCCTTCGCCAACCCGCGCAATGCTGCCGCCGGATCATTGCGCCAGCTCGACCCGTCCATCACCGCGCAGCGCCCCTTGCGCTTCTATGCCTGGGGCCACGGCGAGGTATCCGAGATGCCCGCCGATACGGAGATGGGCCTGTATGACTGCTACCGCCGCTGGGGCTTTCCCATCAGCGACCTGGTGGAGCTACACGAGCACGTGGAGGAGCTGATCCGTTACCACGAGCAGATGCTCGAGCGCCGCCCGGAGCTGGACTTCGACATCGACGGCGTCGTCTACAAGGTCAACCAGCTTCACTTGCAGGACAGGCTGGGCTTCGTGCAGCGCTCGCCGCGCTGGGCCATCGCCCACAAGTTCCCCGCGCATCGCGGCATCACCGTGCTGAACGACATCCAGATCCACGTGGGCCGCACCGGCGCCCTCACCCCGGTGGGCATCCTCGAGCCGGTTACCATTGGTGGCGTGGTGGTCTCGCGCGTGTCGCTGCACAACGAGGACTACATCAAGGGGCTGGGCAGCGACGGCCAGCCCATCCGCGACGGCAAGGACATCCGCATCGGCGACACCGTGGTGGTGGAGCGTGCCGGTGATGTGATCCCGCAGGTTGTCGATGTGCTGCTGGACAAGCGCCCGGCGGATGCGAAGCCCTACGAGTTTCCTGCCCATTGCCCGGTGTGCGACTCGAAGGCCGTACGCGAATTCAATCCGCGCACCGGCAAGCTTGATGCCGTGCGCCGCTGCACCGGCGGGCTGTATTGCCCGGCGCAGGCCGTGGAGCGGCTGAAGCACTTCGTATCCAAGCGCGCCTTCGACATCGACGGCCTCGGCGAAAAGGCCATCGAGCAGTTCTTCGACCACAAGTTCATCAAGACCCCCGCCGACATCTTCACGCTGGAGCAACGTGAAAAAGCAGGCGAGATCTGCATCCACTGCCTGGAAGGCTGGGGTGAGAAGAAGCTCACCAACCTGTTTGCCGCCATCGACGCGCGGCGGCGCATTCCCCTGGACAGGTTCATCTACGCCCTGGGCATCCGCCACGTCGGCGAGGTAACCGCACGCCTGCTGGCCCGGCACTACCGCACCGTGGAGGCCTTCCTGCAGGCCGGGCGCGCCATCGCCCACGACCGCGACAGCGACGCCGCACACGAGATCGACAACATCGACGGCCTTGGCCCCGTGGTGGTGGAGTCGCTGCACAATTTCTTTGCCGAGGAACACAACTGGCAGGTCATCGACGAGCTGCTGCGCGAGGTGGAGGTATTGCCGGAGGAGGCCCCCATGCAGGAAAGCCCCGTTGCGGGCAAGACCATCGTCTTCACCGGCAAGCTGGAGCACATGACCCGCGACGAGGCCAAGGACATGGCTGAACGCCTCAGTGCGCATGTAACCAATTCGGTATCGAAAAAGACCGACCTGGTCGTCGCCGGGCCGGGCGCGGGTTCGAAACTGAAAAAGGCGAAGGAGTTGGGCATTCAGGTCATCGACGAGGCCGAATGGCTGAAACTGGCCAGCATCGAATAAATCCCGCTCACCCCGGTAGCAGTTTCTTGAAGGCACGGGAAATCCACGAGCCGGTGTTTTCCGCCGGTGACAGCCCCTTGCCCGTCAGCAACGCATAGGCATCCTTGTACCAGGGCGAGCCGGGGAAGTTGTGCCCCAGCACGGCAGCCGCCGTCTGCGCCTCGGAGCGGATACCCAGCGCCAGATAGGCTTCCACCAGCCGATACAGCGCCTCCGGCACGTGTGCGGTGGTCTGATAGTCCTGAATGACGGTCTTGAAGCGATTGATGGCCGCCAGGTGGTTGCCGCGCCCCAGGTAATAGCGCCCCACCTCCATCTCCTTGCCGGCCAGATGATCCTCCACCGCTTTCAGCTTGCGCTTCGCGTCCGCAGCGTAACGCGTGTCGGGATAGCGGTTGGCCACCAGTTGCAACGCCTCGCGCGCCTTCTTCGCCGCGGTAACGTCACGCTTGGTATCCCTGATCTGCTCGTATTGCGACAGTGCAATCAGGTAATGCGCATAGGGCGCATCCTTGTGCCCCGGATGCAGCGCCAGGAACTTCTTCGCCGCTGCCATGGCCTTGGCGTAATCATTGCGCATGTATTGCGCATAGGCCTGCATCAGCACCGCCTTCGATGCCCAGCGCGAATAGGGATACTGCCGCTCCACCTCCGCAAACTTTTTCGCCGCGGTGCGGTATTCCTTCTTTTTCAGCGCTTCCAGCCCGGCGTTGTAGAGTTTCGAGATCGGCTCCACGTCATCGGCCTTGCCCAGCCCCGGCGCAAGCCCCTTTTCACCGCCGAACAGATAATCCGACAGGCCACCGTCCAGCCCACCCATGCCGGAGCATCCCGCCAGCAGCAGCACCATGCCCACCGCCGCCACGTGTCCACGCCAGTTCCGCACCCCAGCCTGGGTAAAGCTGTCTGCCTTGCCGGTCTTGTCGAACATGAAGCACCTTCCCTGCCCGCGCCATTTCTCCATGCGCCGGCATATCATGAAAACCCACGCCACGCAGCACCTTCAAATACACAAAAACCGGCGGAAATGTGTTCCGCCGGCTTGCATCGCGCATCTCGTCTGTCGCCGGACTTCACCTGCTGCGCCGCAAGAAGGCCGGAATGCTCAGGTCGTCATCCTCTCCCAGTGGCGAGGCCTCCGCACCATTTGCATTGCTCTCGGCGACTGTCTTGTTCAGTGGCTGCGGCTTGATATTGCCCGCAGCGGGCGTTGAACGCCCGGTATCGCCTTCAGCAGGCATCCGCGGCTGTGGTGCAGCCTGTTTGGAGCTGGGCGAAGCTTCCTGCACACGGCCAAAGATTTCCTTCACCTTGCCGAACAGGAAATCGCGCTTGCGCGGCCCGCTGGCAGCGCTATTGCCGCGCGGTTGCAAACCCTGAATGGCCTGTTGCTTCTCTTCCGCGATGCGGCGAATCGGTGCAGGCAGATCTTCGATGCCAGGCACCACGCCAGCCTCCGTGGGCGTGGTATCCCGCGGCTGCACTTTCGGCGCAGATTGCTGCGCCCTAGGCTGTTCCATGCTCGCGCTATTCTCGGCCACCTTTTTCTGCTCAGGCGCCATGGGGGTGGCGGCTTCCTCCGCCTTCACTTCACCGCCGGCCTCCTCCAGTGGCAGCGTCAAACTCTGCGCCTGGCCATTGTCTGCCGTCATTTCTTCCACGGACTTCACATGCTGCTCAGCGCGGGAAGGTTCCATTTCTTCTCTTTCTCGTGCCTTTTCCTGTGGCTCCGCCACCATTCCCACCGGCTCTGCCACGGGCCGCGGCGAGCCGCCACCATAAAAACCGCCGCTGGTGCCCGCAGGGGCCATGCCCGTCGCGGGGGATATGCCGGCGCGCCCCTGGGCCGAAGCCACGCTCTCGTCCACCTGCTGACCGGCTTCCTGCAGCAGACCGGTGGCCACCACCGACACCCGCATGGTGCCTTCCAGCTCTTCCTCGATGGTGGCGCCGACGATGATGTTGGCTTCCGGATCCACCTCCTCGCGGATGCGCGAGGCCGCCTGATCCACCTCGTAGAGCGTCAGGTCCGGCCCACCGGCAATGGAAATCAGCACGCCGCGGGCTCCGGCCATGGAATCGATGTCCAGCAGCGGATTGGAAATGGCCGCCAGCGCCGCCTCTTCCGCCCGCGCTTCACCAGAGGCCTCGCCGGTGCCCATCATCGCCTTGCCCATGTCCGACATCACCGCCCGCACGTCGGCAAAGTCCAGGTTGATCAACCCTTCCTTGGTCATCAGCTCGGTGATGGAGGCCACGCCGGAGAACAGCACCTGATCGGCCATC
>JAJRRZ010000298.1 GCA_024279045.1 Alphaproteobacteria bacterium | reverse complement strand
GGAGCGGTGATGCAGGCGGAAAACCATGTGCCAATCCGGCTGTGCAGTGGGTGTGAACTCCAATTCCGTCATGATGTAGAATTGCACATGCCGTGAATTGACACCCCGCAGGCCCTCTGGCCCTTTTTCCCAATTCGGGCGCTTCAGCGCCACGGACAGGCCATTGCCATAAGCGAAGTTTACCGCCATGGCATCGCTGAAATGCCAGTCTGGCGTGCGCCAGACAAGTGCCCCGGTCAGTTCCACGTGCCTTTGCTTGCCCCAGTGCTTCACCACCTGTCCGGCCAGCTCCAGGTCATGCCCGCGCCACGTCCCGAAGGGGGTGGGAATGTCGAAATCCCGCACCAGCAGTCGGGAAAGCTCCAAGGCGGTGAAGTATGTCTCGTGAAAGCGCAGCTTGCCGCTGACGGCATTGTAGGGCAGCTCCGGCAGATTGGTTTCCGCCCAGATGGAGCCGAACAGGGCCGCGCGCCAGTCGCGATTGGCCATGATGGCCTCGCTGGCATTGGCCATCATTCCCACCGGCATCATGCCGAGCGACAGAATAGCTGCAATGATTTTTCGCGGAAAAGGATGCATGCCGGTTATCCCCGTTCCCCATCGATCACAGACAGGTTATACTGTATTTGTCTCATGCATCAATCAAATCTTCTCGCCATGGTTGCCGGCATAATGGTCATTGACAGCCTGCGCCGTCTTGCCGCTTGCGTGTGCCTTGCGTGGTTGCCTGTCGCTGCCTATGCTGCGGCCCGATCATGGGGGACAGGGACAGGCCGGGCAGGAGTGTGCATGTCGTGAGCAACATTCTTCCATTCGATCAGCACAAGACGGATCAGCCGTCGCTGCAGCCGCTGCTGGATCTCGTTGCGCCGGATATGGACAGCCTCAACCGGCTGATCCTGTCCTATGCCGAGGCGCACGTGGAGCTGATCCCGAAGCTGGCGCATCATCTCATCGATGCTGGCGGCAAGCGCCTGAGGCCCATGATTACCCTGGCTGCCGCCAACCTGTGCGATTACGACGGCGAACAGCACATAAAGGTGGCCTGTGCGGTGGAGTTTCTGCACACGGCCACGCTGCTGCATGACGACGTGGTGGATGAATCCGACATCCGCCGCGGGCGCAAGGCGGCGCGCCTGCTGTGGGGCAACCAGGCAACCGTGCTGGTGGGCGACTATCTGCTGGCACAATGTTTCCGCATGATGGTGGAAACACGCAATCTGGACGCATTGGACATCATGTCGGCGGCGGCTGCCGACATTGCCGAGGGCGAAGTCTTTCAGCTCACCCTGCAGAACAACGTCGCCACCACCGAAGACGACTACATGCAGATGATCGAGTGGAAGACGGCCACGCTGTTTGCTGCCGCCGCGGAGCTTGGCGCGGTCATTGCCGGGCGGCCTCGGCAGGAGATCGCCGCATTGCGCAGCTTCGGGCGCAATCTGGGCATTGCCTTCCAGCTGGTGGACGATGCACTGGACTATGGTGGCGAGCAGGCGGTGATGGGCAAGAAGGTGGGCGACGATTTCCGCGAGGGCAAGATCACTCTGCCGGTGGTGCTGAGCTTTCGCCGTGGCGACGAGGAAGAGCGCACTTTCTGGCAGCGGGTCATACAGCAACGCGAACAGCAAGAGGGTGATCTGGCCCACGCGCTGGAGCTGATGCGCCGGCACGGGGCCATTGCCGACACCGTGGAGCGTGCACGCCACTATGGTGGCATCGCCCGTGATGCGCTGGCTATCTTCCCTGCCTCGCCAGCCCGCCAGGCACTGGAAGAGGCCGTGGACTTCTGCATTGCCCGCGCTTTCTGAGTGTGCCGGGAGTTTGGCGCCATCAGCGCCAGAAGGACGGCTGCAACACCACCAGCAGGGTGAAGAACTCCAGCCGCCCCAGCAACATGCCGAATGACAGGATGATTTTTGCCGCGTCGGGCAAGGCGCGGAAGGTGCCCGATGGGCCAATCATGTCGCCCAGGCCGGGGCCGATATTGCACAGGGCGGAAACAGCGGCAGAAATGGCGGTGATGAAATCCACCCCCGTGAAGGCCACCGCCACGGCAAACAGGCCGACGCTGACAAACAATACAGACAGATAGGCAAATACCGCCAGAACGATATCCTCGGTCAGCGTGCGGCCTTCATAGGCCATGCTGACTATGCGGTGCGGCATCACCAGCCGTTTCACGTAGGCGGAAATGGCCATGAACATCACCTGCAGGCGAAACACCTTCATGCCGCCAGCAGTGGAACCAGTGCAGCCGCCGATGAACATGAACAGGAAGAACGCCAGAATGGCGAACATGCCCCAGCCGCCGTAATCAGTGGAAGCATAGCCCGTGGTGGTGATGATGCTCACGACATTGAAAACCACTTCCAGTGCATGTTGCGCGGAAGGTGTGTCAACGGTTGACAGCCGCCACGCCAGCATTGCCAGCACCGCCACCGCCAACAGGCGGAAAAAGCCCCGCACCTGCATGTTGCCGAAAAATGACAAGCGCTGTTCGCGCAACATGCGCACATACAGCACCAACGGCAGCGAGGCGGCAATCATGAACACAATGGCAATGACATGCAGGGCCGGATTGGTGAAGAAAGCGAAAGACGCATCATGGGTGGAGAAACCTGCCGTGGCCACCGTGGTCATGGCGTGGTTGACAGCATCAAAGGTGCGCATGCCGGCCAGCTTGTAGGCCAGCGCGCACAATGCCGTGAGCAGCACATAGACCAATGCCAGATAGCCGATGAACTGTCGCGCGTGCGGCACAATCTTGTCGGAACGGTCGGAACTTTCCGTCTGGAACAGCTGCATGCCGCCCACGCGCAGGAATGGCAGCATGATCAACGCCATCACCACGATGCCCAGCCCGCCGATCCACTGCGTGATGGAACGCCACAGCAGCAACCCCTCCGGCAGGCCATCCAGCCCG
>JAJRRZ010000297.1 GCA_024279045.1 Alphaproteobacteria bacterium | reverse complement strand
CGTTGCCGGCATGGCCAGATCGATGTTGCGATCGAGGCAGCGCATTCTGGTGCTGGCCGGCCCCGGCAACAATGGTGGCGATGGCTGGGTGGCGGCTCGCCTGCTGGCGGCGCAAGGCTGCAAGGTTACGCTGGCGGCAACAACGCCGCGCGACCGATTGCGGGGCGATGCCGCCCTGGCCGCCGCCCGGTATGCGGGCGAGGAGCTGCCGCTGAGCGAAGTGCTGGCGCGCGGCAGCGCCTGGCTGGAGGCTTTCGACGTTGTTATCGACGCGCTGTTTGGCGCCGGGCTGGACAGGCCGTTGGTGGGTGATGTTGCGCGCATGGTGGAGCGGGTGAATGCCGCGCGCGCCGCCGGAGCGGTGCGGGTGCTGGCGGTGGATGTGCCCTCCGGGGTGCATGGCGACAGCGGTCAGCCGCTTGGTGCGGCCATTGCCGCGGATGCCACGGTTACCTTCTTTCGCCTGAAACCGGCGCACCTGCTGCTGCCGGGGCGCGAGATGTGTGGCAGTGTCAGTGTTGCCGACATCGGCATTCCCGACATGGTTCTGAACGAGATCGCACCGGTGGCGCTGCACAACGATCCGGCGCTGTGGCGCCATGCCCTGCCGCGGCTGACAGCGGATGTGCACAAGTATGCGCGCGGCTCGCTGGTGGTGCTTTCGGGCGATGCGCTGCACACCGGCGCGGCGCGGCTGGCGGCGCAGGCCGGGCTGCGCGCCGGAGCCGGGGTGGTGTCGCTGGCGGGGTGGCGCGAGGCACTGCTGGTGCAGGCGGCCCATGTAACTGAAATCATGCTGGACGAGGCCGGTGATGTTCCGGCCTTTCTGGACGTGCTGCGGCGCAAGCGGGCGCAGGCGGCGGTTATTGGCCCGGCGGCGGGGGTGAACGCGCATACCCGCGAGATCGTGTTGGCAGTGTTGCGCGAAGCGCTGGATGTGGCGCTGGTGCTGGATGCGGACGTGTTCAGCGTCTTCGCCGATGCGCCGGAGGCGCTGTTCGAGGCCATTGGCCAGCGCCGCGGCGCGGTGATCATGACCCCGCACGAGGGCGAATTCGTCCGGCTGTTTCCCGACTTGGTCGGTGATGACAATGGCGGCATGGGCAAGATCGAACGCACCAGGCAGGCCGCAGCGCGCGCCGGGTGCATCGTGTTGCTCAAAGGCGGCGATGCCGTGGTGGCGGACGAGCGAGGGAGAGTGGTGGTCCAGGCCGATGCACCGGCATGGCTGGCCACCGCCGGCTCTGGCGATGTGCTGGCGGGCATCATCGGCGCGCTGTTGGCGCGTGGCATGCCTGGCCTTGATGCCGCCTGTGCCGGCGTCTGGCTGCATGCGCAAGCTGCACAGCGTGCCGGCCCGGGCCTCATCGCCTCTGACCTGATTCTCCAGGCCGGAGCGCTGCTGGCGGAATTGACCGGTTGAATCGACCCCGATGCATGGCCGTTTTGCCGCGTCGGACACTGGCACGGGGCAAAACCCTCTGCTATAGAGCGCGCGAGCGCGCCGAACGTCGCGGGCGTGGCGGAACTGGCAGACGCGCG
>JAJRRZ010000296.1 GCA_024279045.1 Alphaproteobacteria bacterium | reverse complement strand
TGACCTGTTCTGCAGCAATGGGTGCAATGCATTGAAAACGCCGGCGGAGTGATCCGCCGGCGTTGTTTTTTCTGTACCTCGATTACCCTGCCGTGGCCGGGTTCAGACGAATCGGTAGACGTGCAGCACATGGAGGAAATAGTCTGTGTAGAAGGTTCTGATGTAGTCCCACGTCCCAAGGCTGAGCAGCCCTAGCAGCAACAGATAACCACCGGTGATCCACTCGTTGGGAGGCGTGGCGGCGCGCCGCCAGCGGCGCACGATCTGATAGAGGCGTATGACGATGAAAATCATCGTCGCCAGCGCCACCTGCATGTATAGCGGCGGATTGCCCGCGTGCAGCGCCATTTGCACATCGTTGACCAGTCTTTCCCACATGTCTTTTCCATTTCTTTGGTAGTCCCGAACAATCCATTGCACTTGGGGTCGGGATTCAATTTGCAGGGCATTTGTGGCGTTCATGCTTCATCCTGGTGCCCTTGCGCCTTTGGAAATGCTTTCAAGGTATTCCCGGAGGGTGCAAGAACGCTGATATTTCGCCAGAACGCCACATCTGGCATGCGTCTTTATGGGCCAGCCCCTGGACCGAGAAGGCGAGCAACGGCTCTGCTTGATGCACTTGAATACCACTCGAAGGTTAGGAAAAGGCAAACCGGACCATGTGAATTGCCGAAATATCCCACGTTGCATGGCTTTGGGCCTGGTCTCAATAAATGGGTGCTTCTCATGGGCATTTTGGCAAAACAGCAACGGTTTTGCGTTCGCAGGCAATAAATAGTGGAGCTGTTGCCAAGAACGAAAAACCGCCTGATATGCAGCCAAAATGCCCATGGGGAGTGCTTGAGCTTTGAGCCCAGCCCCTAAATCGTCAGAGCATGCAAGCAGCCGCCTTCAGGGCGTTTGGGGCCCCGCTTTACTTTTGCGGAGAGACGGGGTGGGACGCAATTGTGTCGTGCAGTGAAGGTTTCTCCGGCAAGCGGCGGGCAGGAGCTTGATTCACGGCCACAGGCGTGCCGCGCCGCGCACGCCGGAAGCATCGCCATGCATGGGCGGGCAAATGTCCACCTGTGGTTCGGTGGCAAAGATCCATTTCTTCATCAGGCCGGGCAGGATGTCATACAGTTGCGTGATGTTCGACAGGCCTCCGCCGAGCACAATGACATCCGGATCGAATATGTTGGCCACGTGTGCCAGCGCGCGGGCCAGGCGGTCGCAGTAACGCTGCATGGTGGCTGCGCATTCCGCATCACCTGCCGCCGCGCCGCTGGCGATGTCCGTCGCCTTCAGCGGGCGGCGGGTGATGCGCAGGTGTTCCGCCTCCAGTGCCGGTCCGGAAAGGAAGGTTTCGATACAGCCGCGCCGCCCGCACCAGCAGGCAGGCCCCGGCATTTCGCCGAACTTTGGCCAGGGCAGGGCGTTGTGCCCCCATTCGCCACCGATATGATTGCGTCCGTTGATTGTCTTGCCATCGAAGATCATCCCGCCGCCCACACCAGTGCCGAGAATGACGCCAAACACTCCACGTGCGCCTTGCGCCGCGCCATCGCAGGCCTCTGACAGGGCCAGGCAGTTGGCGTCGTTTTCCATGCGCACTTCGCGGTTCAACGCCTGTTGCAGGTCGGCCTGGAAGGGCCTGTCGTTCAGCCAGGTGGAATTGGCGTTCTGCATCAGCCCTGTTGCCGGCGAGATGGAGCCCGGAGTGCCGATGCCCACGCTGGCTTCCGCCGGCTCCACGCCCGCCGCCTGCTCGGCAGCCTTCACCAACTGGACGATGGCCTGGATAACTCCGTCATAATCATGCCTGGGAGTGGGCACGCGCTGCGTGAAGATGACTTTTTCGTCGCGGTCGAAGGCAATGGCGGCGATCTTGGTGCCACCCAGATCGATGCCGATACGCAGACGCGGACACGCTCGCCGCAGCTGCGGCATGTTGCTGTCTGCCGCCATGCCAATCTTCGTTTCGGCTTTCATGCTCATGTCCGCACTTCCCTGTGCTGTTTCAGTGCCGGCAGCACCAGCAGCCTGTGCAGCGCCATTCCTGCTTCACGCCAGTTGCGCACACGCACATGTGGTGCGCGCATGTCCGGCAGATGAACCACGAAAGGGTTGTCGGCAACGAAATGCACCAGATGCACGCCCAGTGGCGGAGCGCAGTGTTCCGCGGCGGAGTGCAGGAAGTCCGGATGATCATCAACAAAGGCAACCTGCTGGCGAACCTTGCGGCGCAGGGCGCGCACCGCGGGGCCTTTCGGGCCGGTATTGCTGACCAGCGGAAAATCCAGCCCGTGGCGCAGCAGGTTGCGCCGCCGGGCCGGGCGCCAGGGGTGTGGAAGGTTGGTCAACAGCACGACCTGCACCCCCTGCCGCGCCAGTTGCGCCAGCGCCTCCGCCGCGCCGTCCATCAATGGCAGATGCTCCGTGCATTGGGCAAAGAAGACGTCCAGCAGATGACGCACCTCCGCTGCCGCAAGCGCTACGCCATCAGGCGTGCGGATGTTGCCTTCCAGCGACCATGAGGCATTGTGCAGCACCAGCCCGCGGCGGCGCAGCCAGTCGGTGAACGCATCGATGAAGCGCACCAGCACCTCGTCCACATCGCAGATCAGCAGTGGGCGGTGCGTCTGCAGCGCCAGCGCGTCGATCTGTGCCGCCGTGCTTGCATCCATTGTCCCGCCTCTACACTATTCGTATTCTCCATGTTCCGCTGCCCGCAGCCGCTGCCATGCGGCGGCACAATCTTCTGGCCGCGTGCCGGTGTCGGCGCAGAACTGCAGCAGCAGCAGTTCATCCTGCATGAGATGCTCCAGCACCGCCAGATGCAGTGCTTCGCTGGTGGCGTCGTGTTTCAGAGAATCCGGTGTGTAGCCGGTCAGCGCCATGAATCGCTCCAGCCGCGCCACATCGCGCGCCAGCCATTCCAGCATGCCCAGCGCCAGCGCCGTGGTGTCGTGATGTCTGCCGGCATGTATCATGGATGGTGGCGCTCCCTGGAAATCACAACTTTTGCGAAGATGTTTCGTTAACCTTCGCGGATAACCCTTTTCTCATGGGTTGCGGATAGATTTGAGTCAACATGCAGACAAATGCCGGGACCTTGCCCCGGCGGGGACAGGGCAAACGCAAACAATGCGGGATATGGCATACATGCCGCACAATGACGAGCATCAATCGCCGCAGCAGGCGGACAGGCCGCTGGTGCTGATCGTCGAGGACAACGAGCTGAACCTGAAGCTGT
The DNA here is from genome assembly GCA_024279045.1 of Alphaproteobacteria bacterium. GTDB lineage: Bacteria > Pseudomonadota > Alphaproteobacteria > Rhizobiales > Aestuariivirgaceae > Thermopetrobacter. The sequence continues at coordinate 3,311 of JAJRRZ010000296.1, read as the reverse complement.
TCACCGATCTGCTGCTGGCGCAGGGATATGGAGTGGTATCCACCCGCGACGGCATGGCGGCGCTGGACCTGGCACGGCAGCAGCGCCCCGATCTGATCCTGATGGATATCCAGTTGCCGGAGGTTTCCGGCATCGACGTGATCAAGTGGCTGAAGGTGGACGACGAGCTGAAGAGCATCCCCGTCATTGCCGTAACCGCTTTTGCCATGAAGGGCGATGAAGAAAAGATTCGCGCCAGTGGTTGCGAGGCCTACATGTCGAAACCCATATCGGTGAGCGATTTCCTGCAGACGGTGAAGAACTTCGTGGAGCGCTGAGTGGAGTGCTGAGTGGCCGGGCACGCGGCCTGCGGGGTGTGGAGTGCAATGCATGGTGCAGGGCGTGTATTGCGTGATGTATTCGTGATGAAGGTTTTTTGATCATGAGTGCCAGGGTATTGGTAGTTGATGATGTTCCGGCCAATGTGCGCCTGCTGCAGGCGTTGCTGGAGGCGGAATACTTCGAGGTGCATACCGCCATGAACGGGGCGGAAGCACTGGATGCCGTGCAGCGCGTGAAGCCGGACATCATGCTGCTGGACGTGATGATGCCCGACATGAGTGGCTTCGAGGTGTGCCGCCGGGTGAAGTCCAATCCGCTCACCCGCTATCTGCCGATCATCATGATCACCGCGCTGGATCAGCCCGAAGACCGCATCAAGGGATTTCAGGCAGGGGCGGACGATTATCTGGTCAAGCCCATCGACGAGATGACCCTGCTGACAAGGCTGCGCACACTGGTGCGCTTCAAGTTTTTGCTGGACGAGCTTGAGAGCAGCATTGGCGATGAGCTGCTGCTGGATACACGCATCGACAACAGCGAGAACGAGCCGGCACGGGTGGCTGCCCTGCTGAATGACGATGCGCGCAATGCCCCGCTGTGCGAATGGTTGCGGGATCAACACCGGTTGCAGGCCTTCGATGAGCCGGTGCGCCTGCTGGACGCCGTGCGCAACCGTGCGGTGGATGCGGTGTTGCTGGAGATGCCGCTGCGCGGACATGATGCCATGCGCATCTGTTCGCAGATCCGTTCGCTGGAGCATGGGCGGCAATTGCCGGTGCTGGTGCTGATGGACAACATGGAGCAGCAGAACTTGGTGCAGGCGCTGGAAATCTGCGCCAGCGACTATCTGGTGCAGCCGGTAATGGTGGAAGAGCTGCAAGCACGGCTGAATATTCAGCTCAGGCGCTGGCGCTACATCCAACGGTTGCGCGCCAACGTGCGCCAGTCGGTAACCCTGTCGATGGTCGATCCGCTTACGGGTCTGTACAACCGGCGCTATTTCTCCACCCATGGCCGCGCCATGGTGGAAGAAGCCGCCGGGCGGGGCAGGGCGCTGTCGCTGATGGTGCTGGATCTGGACTTCTTCAAGAAGGTCAACGACACTTGGGGGCATGACGTGGGCGACGAGGTGCTGCGCGAGGTTGCGGCCCGGCTGAAAAAACAGGTGCGGCGGCTGGATGTCATCTGCCGTATTGGTGGGGAGGAATTCGTCGTACTGCTGCCTGGCGCTGATGTGCGCGTGGCCGAACAGGTGGCGGAGCGTCTGCGCCGGGCCATCGCCGAACGGCCGATCCGTGTGATCTGCGATGGCAGGGAGCATCTGCTGAACATGACCACCTCCATCGGCCTGGCCAGCTACGAGCGGGTGGACGATACGCTGGAAAGCCTGCTGAAGCGCGCCGACGAGGCCCTGTACCGCGCCAAGCAGGAAGGGCGCAACCGCGTGATACGCCAGCGAGCAGCCTAAGGAAGCAGGCGCGGCGGTTTTCCCGCCGTTCCGCGAAAAGCGCTTTTTCCGGTGCGGCTTCCGTGCTATCGGAAATCGCCAACCATGATCTTGCGGTGTTACATTCCCAGGCGCAGAGAGGTTGGCTTCCCATGTCCGACAAGTCCTTCGACTTTCCCACCTACCTGACCTTCGATGACGTGCTGCTGCAGCCGCGCGACAGCGACGTGCTGCCGGCGCAGACCGACATTTCCACCCGTTTCACGCGCAATATCCGCCTTTCCATTCCGATCGTCTCCGCCGCCATGGACACGGTAACGGAAGCGCGCATGGCCATTGCCATGGCCCAGGCCGGTGGCATGGGCGTGATACACCGCAACCTTGCGCCGGAGCAGCAGGCTGCGGAGGTGGAGCGGGTGAAGCGCTTCGAGGCCGGCATGGTGATCAACCCCATCACCATTACTCCGGATGCCACACTGGCGGAGCTGATGCGCATCAAGCAGGAGCATCACATCTCCGGCATTCCGGTGGTGGAGAAGGCCGGCGATGGCCCACAGAAGCTTGTTGGCATCATCACCAACCGCGACGTGCGCTTCGAAGCCGACATGAGCCGCAAGGTCGCCGAACTGATGACACCGCGCGAAGAGGTGGTTACCACGCCAGTGGACATCTCGCCCGAAGAAGCGCGCAAGCTGCTGCAGGAAAAGCGCATCGAGAAGCTTGTGGTGGTGGACGATGCGGATCGTGTCATCGGCCTGATTACCGTTACCGACATGGAGAAGGCGGAGCTCTATCCGCATGCGGTGAAGGACGACAAGGGCCGGTTGCGGGTGGCGGCAGCCATTTCCACCGGCGAGGACAGTTTCCAGCGCGCCGAACTACTGGCCGCGGCTGGCGTGGACGTGCTGGTAGTGGATACTGCACACGGCCATTCGAAGGGTGTCATCGAACAGGTGCGCCGGGTGAAGGACGCCTTTGGCGCGCAGGTGGACGTGGTGGCGGGCAACGTGGCCACGGCGGAGGCGACGGAAGCGCTGATTGCCGCCGGGGCCGATGCGGTGAAGGTGGGCATCGGGCCTGGTTCCATCTGCACCACGCGCATTGTCGCCGGCGTGGGCGTGCCGCAGCTTTCCGCCGTGCTGGACTGCGCCGCCGCCGCACGCAGGCATGGCGTGCCCATCATCGCCGATGGCGGCATCAAGTATTCCGGCGACATGGCCAAGGCGCTGGCTGCTGGCGCGGCATCGGTGATGGTCGGCTCGTTGTTGGCTGGCACCGATGAAAGCCCCGGCGAGGTGTATCTGTATCAGGGCCGCTCCTACAAGGCCTATCGCGGCATGGGATCGGTGGGGGCGATGGCGCGCGGCTCGGCGGATCGCTACTTCCAGTCGGAAGTAAAGGACGAGCTGAAGTTCGTGCCCGAGGGCATCGAGGGTCAGGTACCCTACAAGGGGCCGGTGGGCAACGTGCTGCATCAGTTGGTGGGAGGTTTGCGCGCATCCATGGGCTATACCGGCGCGGCAACGCTGAAGGATTTTGTGGA
>JAJRRZ010000295.1 GCA_024279045.1 Alphaproteobacteria bacterium | reverse complement strand
GAACAGGTAGTCGGGGTCCAGCTCCGGCACGTATTCGTTGGCCTCGCTGTAGGCCGGCGCGGTCATGTCGGAATCGATGCCGAACACCTCGCGCACGGAAACTTCCGCATCTGGCAACAGGCTGGGCTTGTCGGTCATGGGTGTGTCCGATCGGCTGTATCATATTGCTGCTAGCGCCCAGATTGGCGAGCCTGCCAACTGAAGCACCATGGTTGAGGGTTGATAACCCTTTCGCGCAAACGGCTCAAGCAGGCGCTTTTTTATGCCCTGAACATGGGCAGCGCCAACAGTTTTTCGAGGCTTGGGCAGAGGTATCCGGTGGTGGCTTTTCAAGCAGGACTTTCATGTTATGCTGACAGGCGAAACCGTTCGGGTCGCCGAGGGAAGGGATGCGATGCGACGGGTGATGCTGCCCACCATGCAAGGCTGCGCTCCGGCGCTGGCCCTGCTGATATTCTTGACGATCTGTATGCTGCCGCTGGCGAGCTCGGCACTGGCGCAGCAGGCCGGCGATACAACCAGCCGCACGACAGCAAAGCTTCTGCCACGTGAGGTACGCATCGGCGTGCTGGCCTATCGCGGCGTGGAACATGCCACGCGCCGCTGGGAGCCGTTGATCGCCTGCCTGAATGCCCGCCTGCCGGCCTGGCGCTTCCGGTTGGTGCGCATGACGCTGGAGTCCGCCACGGAGCTGCTCTCGCGCCAGGCGCTGGATTTCCTCATCACCAACCCCGGCCATTACGTGGCGCTGGCGCGGCGCTTCAATCTCTCCGCCCTGGCAACTCTCACCCGATTCACGGAAGATGGCCAGCCGGTACTGCGCTTCGGCAGCGTCATCTTCACCCGCGCCGATCATCCGCAAGTGGAGGATCTGGCCGATGCCCGTTCGCACACCGTGGCGGCGGTGAGCGAGCGCGCCTTCGGCGGCTTCCTCGTCGGCTGGCGCGAGTTCAGGCGGCTGGGCATCGACCTGCTGGATGGCGGCGTTCACATGTATTTCACCGGCTTCCCGCAGGATCGCATCGTAGATGCGGTGCTCAAGGGCAAGGCCGACATCGGCATCGTGCGCACCGGCCTGCTGGAGAGCATGGTGCGCGAAGGCCGGCTGGACATGAAGCGCATCCGCATCCTGCACGAAGTGCCGCAGGCGGGTTTCCCCTGGAAAGTGTCCAGCAGGCTGTATCCCGAATGGCCCTTCGTGGCGCGTGATGGTGTCAGCCGCGGGCTGGCCGGGCAGGTGCTGGAAGTGCTGCTGCGCATGCGGCTGAAGAGCGAACGGCAGACCTGTGGCTTGCAGACGGGCTGGGCGCCACCATTGTCGTATGTGGAGGTGGAACGGCTGCTGGCGGAGTTCGACGCCGCCGCGCGCGAGCGCGCCGACGGCGGGCGCGACTGGCTGCTCTGGGTGGCGCTGTTGGCGGTGGGCTTTGCGGCATTTCTGGCCGCCTGGGCATGGCGTCAGCGCCAGGCTGAAGAACTGCGCCTGCGCGCCAGCGTGGCCGAGGCCGGCGTATTGGAAGCTGGCGGCGTCAGCCCGGTGGACAAGGCCCGCTTCGAGGATCTCACCCGCCGCGAACTGCAGGTGCTGGCCTGCCTGTGCGAGGGACTGTCCAGCAAGGAGATCGCCCGGCGGCTCGGCATCGCCCCGAAGACGGTGGAATATCACCGCGCCAACCTGCTGAAGAAGACCGGTTTCGCCAACACCACGAAAATGGTTTCCATCGCCGCCAGGCTGGGGCTGGATGCCTGCCCGGGGAAAACCCCGGAAAAAACCAGTGAAGCGCCTGATGGCGAAACCTGAGCATATGCGCCATGTTGCATACGGCTCCGGTCGGCGCCTTCCAACCCGTCATACCGACGGATGCGGCCCTTCCCTCTAGGCAGGTGCGGACCGGAGCCGCCCATTTTTCTATTTTTCCACCGCCGGGCATTTTGCGATGGACAATACGCCGGACGCTCTTCCCAACATGCAATCACAACATACAAGAGCCTGGGCGGAACATGATACGGGCAACCGTTTTCAGGGAGGAAACACCATGTCTGCAACACATCTTTCCACATGCGTCGCAACATCGGGCAAGCGGCGCTGGCTGGCCATGCTGCTGGCACTGTTCGCCGTGGCGATGATGGCGCTCTCGGTGCCGGGCCAGGCAGCGGAGCGCTATGGCAAGCAGAAGGTGGTCTATCACATCAACTACAACGGCGGCGAAAAGAACAAGAAATATCGCGGCGCGCTGCGCAACATCCAGAACCACATCAATGCCGTGGGCGCGGACAACATGGTTCTGAAGGTGGTGCTGCACGGCAACGGCGTGAACCTGCTGAAGCAAGCGCTGAAGGACGATGGCCTGAAAACGCGCATCACCGCGCTGAAGTCGCAGAATGTCGCCTTCCTCGTGTGCGCCAACACCCTGCGCGGGCGCAAGATCGACTCCGAGAAGGATTTGTTCGACGTGTTCAAGGAAGACATTGTGCCCTCCGGCGTGGCCGAACTGGGGCATTTGCAGCAACAGGGCTATGCCTACGTCAAGCCGTGAGGCAACCCGAAACACGGATTCGGATGCGGGCCCAGCTGCCCCCGGTCAGGCCAGCGTCCGAACTCCCGAACGCGCCGGGACTTGTGCCCGGCGCGTTCTTTTTCTTTCATGATGGCGCCAATGGAAGAAAACCGCCGGGGAATTCGCATGACGCCATTTGGAGCACGGGTGCGCGACCTGCGCCGCCAGCGTGGCATGACACTGCAGCAACTGGCCGATGAACTGGGGGTGAGCGCGGCCTATCTCTCCGCACTGGAGCACGGGCGCCGCGGCAGGCCTTCATGGTGGCTGGTGCAGCGCGTCATTGCGGTGTTCAACATTATCTGGGACGAAGCCGAAGAACTGGCCGAACTGGCGCGCCTGTCGCACCCCAAACCGGTAATCGACACATCCGGCCTGTCGCCGCGCGCCACCGAACTGGCCAACCGTCTGGCCGAATGCATCGGCAAACTGGACGAAGCGACACTGCTGCGCATGCTGCAGCTGCTGAGAGAATGCGGAGCGCCCGCAACCACGCCGACACGCACATCGGCCACCACGCCAGAAGCTGCACCGGAGGGAGTGCCGGAGGAATCATCCTCCAGATAATCCAGAAAATGCCACACTGATAATGACAGCCGCCGTTCCTTCAGGTACACGGCGAACCATTGCCAATACAGCGGGAAACACAGGGCCGCCGGGCCCCGCAACAGGAACGAGGCACACGCGGCCACAGGCGTAAACATGCAGCGGCCAGCAGCAAGGGAGCGCATAGACCATGACCGAATTCGACACCGAGGGGTTCAAGACCGAGGATTTCATCATCGACAAGGAGCCCTATTATCATCCCGTCGGCGACGAGGTGGAACGCTACATTGCCGCCTATGCGGTGCGCATGCCGGTGATGCTGAAAGGCCCCACGGGCTGCGGCAAGTCGCGCTTCGTGGAATACATGGCCTGGAAGCTCAAGCGCCCGCTGATTACCGTCGCCTGCAACGAGGACATGACCGCGGCTGATCTGGTCGGGCGCTTTCTGCTGGATGTCAACGGCACCCGCTGGCAGGACGGGCCGTTGACCGTGGCCGCGCGCATCGGGGCGATCTGCTATCTGGACGAGGTGGTGGAAGCGCGCCAGGACACCACCGTGGTCATCCACCCGCTCACCGACCATCGCCGCGAACTGCCGCTGGAGAAGAAGGGCGAGCTGGTACGTGCGCATCCGGACTTTCAGTTGGTCATCTCCTACAACCCCGGCTACCAGAGCCTGATGAAGGATCTGAAGCAGTCCACCAAGCAGCGGTTCGGCGCGATGAGTTTCGATTATCCCTCCGAGGAAGTGGAAACGGAAATCGTTGCGCACGAGTCCGGAGTGGACAGCGACCTGGCGGCAAAGCTGGTGCAGATTGCCCAGCGCTCGCGCAACCTGAAAGGCCACGGGCTGGACGAGGGCATGTCCACCCGCCTGCTGATCTACGCCGGTCGGCTCATCGCCAAGGGCATTTCCCCGGTGGCGGCATGCCAGATGGCATTGGTCGAGCCGCTGACCGACGACCCGGACATGCGCGACACGCTGCAGGCCGCGGTGCAGACCTTTTTCGGCGAATGAACCGCCAAGGCCTTCGTCTGTCCCAGGGCATGCACGGCGCACGCTCCTAGGCTCAGGACTCATAAAGAGGCATGGCAGATGCGTCATTTGCGCAAAATATCAGCGTTCTTTTGTCCGCTGGGAATACCCATAGGTATTTCCAAGGACAAAAGGGCGCTGATATGCAGCGCAAATGGCGCAGATGCCGTGCAAATTTATGGGTCCTGAGCCTAGACGGCATGCGGCACAACAACACGGATGGCGAACCATGAGCGTCGATGTCGATGAATATCGCGAGGAGCTGGAAGCAGCCGCGCCGGAGCTGAAGGAGCACCTCGACACGCTGGTGCACGAGGCGACGCGCTACATGTCGCCGCGCGGGCTGACGGAATATCTCGACGGGGCGCGCGCCTTCGCCCGATTGAAGAAGGATCCGCAACTGGTCGTATCCTGGCTGGATGAAATGCCGGAAGTGGTGCGCGAGGTGGGCGAGGATATCATTCGCGATGTCGCCACCGGCATGCTGAAGCTGTCTTCCATGACCTCCAGCAACGTGCTGGCACTGATCATCGATACCATGCCGCTGGCCGCGCGCCGCCTGGGTGATGCCGACATGTTGCGCGCCTATCTGCAACTGCTGCACCGCATGGCGGCGAAGGCGCCACGCGGCCTGCGGCCCATGCTGGAGGTACTCGACGAGCTGCTGACCAAGCTCACCCTGTCGGGCCTGCGCAAGTGGATCGACTTCGGCGCGGAAGCCTATCGCCACGACCTGGCCCGCCAGGCCGACTATTTCGGCCTGAAGACGGAAGATTCACGTTCGGTATTGCAGCAGGAGCGCAAGGGCACGCTGTTCATCGATGTCCAGCGCCAGATCAACTTCTACCTGCGCGCCTTCTGGGGGCGCGATTTCTTCCTGCGCCCGGCCAGCGCCGACCTGGAAGGCTTCCGCCCCTATGTGGAGGGCCGCGCGCTGCACCTGCCCGATGCGGTGGACGACATTGGCGATGTCAGCGGACTGGAACTGTATCGCGCCATGGCCGCTCACCTGGCGGCACACCTGGTTTATACCAACGCGCCACAGGGCGATGCCGACATGTTCAGCCCGGCGCAGCGCTTCTTCATCGGCCTGGCGGAGGATGCGCGGGTGGAATACTGCGCCGGCACGGAATTTCCCGGCATGAAGACATTGTGGCGCAAGCTGCTGCCCGACCCGGACGATGGCTACTGGCACGAACACCGCGGCATGGCCCTGATCGAGGCCATGGTGCGCCATTTGCTGGATGCGGACAGGCCAACCGGTGATGCACAGGCCGACGCCATCATCGCACGGTTTCACGAGCAGATCCCCGAACGCAAACTCGACACCACCTTTTCCCGCGACATCGGGCTGGAATTGTTCAACCTGCTGAGCAGTCGGCACGACATGCCCTCCTTGCGCATTCTGGAACAGCTGCGTACACCCTGGCGCGACGACAACCGCCTCATCTGGTCCACCGAGGAAGAGGACTGGACCGACACCACCGTCTACCTGCCGCGCAAGGAACAGGTGCGCAAACACGTCTCGGTAATGGAATTCATCAACGAGGTGGATGTGGAAACCGCCGGCGATGACGCGCAGGAAATCTGGGTGCTGTCATCGGAGCTGTTCCCTTACGAGGACATGGGCGTTTCCTACAACGAGATGGAAGGCAAGGATCCCGTCATAGGCCCCTTCCACCACCATGAATGGGATTATCAGGTGCAACTGCACCGCCCCTCGTGTACAAGTGTCTACGAACACCGCCCCAAACGTGGCGATCCCGAGCTGGTGGACAAGGTGCTGACCGAATATCGCGGCATCACCCATCGGCTGCGCCAGGTCATCGACAAGCTGCGTCCGCAGGGAATTACCCGCGTGCGCAAG
>JAJRRZ010000018.1 GCA_024279045.1 Alphaproteobacteria bacterium | reverse complement strand
GCAGCAAAGATGCGCAGAAACACTCCTTTCCTGGCCCAGCGCCGGAACCGGTTGCAGAGCGTCTTGTGCGGCCCATAGGCAGAAGGTGCATCCTTCCAGCGCAGACCATTGCGAATGACATGGATAATCCCGCTGATCACCTGTCGATCATCCACCCGTGGCTTGCCTCTTGTGTCGGTCGGCGGCAGCGGCTGGATGCGGGCAAATTGTTCGTCCGTCAGCCAGAGCAGGTCTCTCCCTTCATCTGACATCGACAAACCCCTCCAGAGAATCAATACTTTGCAAAAGAAAGGGAATCATGCATTCACACAACAGACAACATATTTTATGGGTCCTGAGCCTAAGCCCTGCGCAAAATGCCGCAACGGGCTCATAACTGCCCCTTCCTGGTTGCAACAGCGTTGGCGAGCGGCTAGTTATCGCCGCGAAGGGGAATGGTTTCACGAAATCGGAGGCCAAGAAACATGCGCATGTTGATCAATGCGGTGGTAGGCACCGTGCTGGCGCTGGCGCTCGTGTTCGGCGTGCGCGCCTTTGCCAACATGATGTTCAACGCCAAACCGCCAGCCCAGCCAGTCATTGAAATACCCGAGGTGGAAGAAGCCAAGCCGCAGGAGAAGAAGCAGGAGGCCGCCAGCCCCGCCGCCGGTGGCGGGCAGGCTGTTGCCGCCGCTCAACCTGCTGCTGCCGCCGGTCCGGATCCGGCCAAGGGCAAGAAGGTGTTCAACAAGTGCAAGGCCTGCCACTTCGCCGACAAGGACAAGAACAAGGTTGGCCCGCATCTGGTGAATATCATCAACCGCCCGGTGGCCTCGGTGGAAGGCTTCAAGTATTCCGATGCCATGAAGGCCAAGGCTGCCGAGCTGGGCACCTGGACGAAGGAAAATCTGGCGCAGTATCTGGCCGACCCGAAAGGCTTCATTCCCGGCAACAAGATGGCCTTTGCCGGGCTGAAAAAGCAGGCGGACATCGACAATCTGCTGGCCTATCTGGAATCTCTGGCCAAGTAACGGCCACGCAGGCCACATGACCCATGACTCATGCCGTGCCGGCAGTCCTTTCGGGCTGTCGGCATTTTCATTTCCGCCACGGGCGGCATTTGCTACCCTCTCCGCCAACAGTCATGATGAATCAGGCAAGAGGAACAGGCGCATGAGGCTTTCTCGCCGCACCCTGCTGAAACTACTGGCCGCCGTGCCGGGCCTGCCCGCGCTGAAGCTGGCGGGCATCGCCGGCGAAACCGCCGATGGTCTGCGCTGGAAGCATGGCCTGTCGCTGTTCGGTGATCTGAAATACGGCCCCGACTTTCGCCATTTCGACTACGTGAAGCCCGATGCGCCCAAGGGCGGCAGGGTGCGGCTGTTCGCCATCGGCTCGTTCGATTCGCTCAATCCCTTCAGCTTCAAGGGCGAGGCCGCCGGCGCGGTCGGCAGCATCTACGACCGGCTTATCAAGCCGGCGCTGGACGAACCCGGCTCCGAATACGGCCTGATTGCCGAGGCCGTGGCCTGGCCCGACGATTATGCCTTCGTCGCCTGTCGCCTGCGCCAAGAGGCGCGCTTTCACGACGGGCAGCCCATCACGCCGGAAGATATCATCTTCTCCATGCAGGGGCTTAAGCAGGCGCACCCTTTCTATGCCTTCTATTACCGCGATATCGAAAAGGTGGAGCAGACCGGCGAGCGCGAGGTGCGTTTCGCCTTTGCCGTGAAGGGCAACCGCGAGCTGCCGCAGATCACCGGGCAGATGCCGGTGCTGCCGAAGCACTGGTGGACGGCCAACAGCGCGCACGGCAAGCCGCGCGACATCACAAAGCCATTGCTGGAGGCGCCGCTGGGCTCCGCTGCCTATCGCATCGCCGACTTCAAGCCCGGCGAACACATCACCCTGAAACGGGTGGAAGACTACTGGGCAAAAGACCTGCCGGTGAACGTCGGCCATGACAATTTCGACGAGATCCACGTGGTCTATTTCCGCGACGAGACGGTGGCCTTCGAGGCCTTCAAGGCCGATGAATACGACTGGCGCGACGAGAACAACTCCAAGCGCTGGGCCACGGGTTACGATTTTCCGGCGGTGAAGGATGGCCGCGTCATCCTGGAGAAATTCCACCTGAAGAACAGTCAGGGCATGCAGGCCTTCGTGCTGAACCTGCGGCGGGCGAAATTCGCCGATGCCCGCGTGCGGCAGGCCTTCAACCTGGCCTTCGACTTCGAATGGGCCAACCGCAACCTGTTCCATGGCCAATACAAGCGCACCAACAGCTTCTTCTCCAACTCCGAGCTGGCCGCCACGGGGCTGCCGCAGGGGCGTGAACTGGAGCTGCTGCAGCAGATCAGGGACAAGGTGCCGCAGGAGGTCTTCACGCAGGAATACAGGAATCCCGTGAACGACACGCCACAGCAGCAGCGCGCCAACCTGCGCAAGGCCTTTCAGTTGTTGCAGCAGGCGGGCTGGAAGCGCCAAGGCAAGTGGCTGGTGAATGACAAGGGCGAGCCGTTCCGGGTGGAGTTCCTGCTGGTCTCGCCGGCCTTCGAGCGCATCGTGCTGCCCTATGCGCGCACGCTGAATCGGCTGGGCATCCAGACCAGCGTGCGCACCATCGATTCGGCGCAATACGAGCGGCGCGTGAAGAGCTTCGACTTCGACATCATCGTCGGCTCCTGGGGCCAGTCACTCAGCCCCGGCAACGAGCAGCGCAACTACTGGGGATCGGCAGCAGCCGATCGTCCCGGTTCACGCAATTGGGCGGGCATCAAGGACGCGGCGGTGGACTGGCTGATCGAGCGCATCATCTATGCCAAAAGCCGTGATGAGCTGGTGGCCGCCACCCGCGCGCTCGACCGGGTGTTGCTGTGGAATCACTACGTGGTGCCGATGTGGCACATCACCTATCAGCGCACCGCCCGCTGGGATCGTTTCGGCAAGCCCGCACGCATCCCCGAGCATTCGGTGGGCTTTCCCGACATCTGGTGGTTCGACAGGGAGAAAGCTGCGCGCCTGGACAAGAAATGAAACGATTGAGCTGGTCGGCTCAATCGAACAGCGCCAGCACGTTCTCCGGCGGGCGGCCCAGGGCGGCGCGCTTGCCGCCGCCATTCTCGACGATCACGACCGGGCGCTCGATCAGCCGCGGATGCGCCACCATGGCGGCGATCAGCTCGTCTTCCGTCTTCGATGGATCATCCAGCCCCAGTTCCTTGTATTCCTTCTCCTTGCGGCGCATCAGCTCACGCGCGGAAGAGAAGCCCAGCAGGCCGATGACCTCCCGCAGCTCCTCCACCGAGGGCGGCGTTTCCAGATATTTCACGATCTCCGGCTCGATGCCCTTGTCCTGCAGCAGTTGCAGCGTCTGGCGCGATTTGCTGCAGCGCGGGTTGTGCCACATGATCACCTTCATCGGTGCTCCTCCCGGTTGGTCATTTCTCCAGCCAGTCGTGCGCGCCGCTGCCGACAGCTTCGCCGATGCTGGCATGCCCGGCGCGCTCCAGCTCAAGCAGCAGACCGCGCAGAATGCGTGGAATCAGCGCCGGGCCATGATAGACGAATGCGCTGAGCAATTGCACCAGATCGGCCCCGGCGCGGATCTTCTCCCATGCCGTTTTCGCATCGTGCACGCCGCCGACGCCGATGAGTCGCAGCCGCCCCTTCGCCAGCACATGTGCCTGTGCCAGCAGTCGTGTTGAGGGCTCGAACAGCGGCCTGCCGGACAGTCCACCCGCCTCGCCGCGCTGTGGGCTGCGCAGGGTTTCAGGCCGGGCGATGGTGGTATTGGAGACGATCAGCCCCGTCGCGCCGCCGGATATGGCCACCTCGATGATCTCGGCCAGCTCGGCCTCGTCGATATCCGGTGCGATCTTCACCAGCACCGGACATTGCTCACGCCCGGCCTCGGCCAGCGCCCTGCCGACGGCGGCCAGCAGCTTCTCCAGCGCCCGCGGCCCCTGCAGGTCGCGCAGGCCCGGCGTGTTGGGCGAGGAAATGTTCACCGCCAGATAATCCGCCACATCGGCCAGCGCCAGCGCCCCGGCGGCATAGTCGGCGATGCGGTCGGCGCTGTCCTTGTTGGCGCCGACATTCACTCCCAGCACCCCGCGCCCAATCATGGCATGCCAGCGTTGCAACTGCCCCCGCACGGCGGCCTGTCCTGCATTGTTGAAGCCGAAGCGATTGATGATGGCTTCGTCCTCGCGCAGGCGAAACAGTCGCGGGCGGGCGTTGCCCGGCTGCGGGCGCGGGGTGAGGGTGCCCACCTCCACGAAGCCGAAGCCCATGTTCCATAGCGCCGGCGCAACGCGGGCATCCTTGTCGAAGCCGGCGGCCATGCCCAGCGGGTTGGCGAACCGAAGCCCGCAGCAGGAGGTGCGCAGGCGTTCGTCGCGCACCTGCTCCACTGCGGGAAACAACCCGTGCTGAAGGCTCCACAGCGCCAGGTCATGCGCGCGCTCCGGTTCCAGGCAATGCAGCGCCCGCAATGCCAACCGCTGCAGCACGCCTCCGTGGGCCGTTTCGCCATCGCTCATTCCGCCGCCTCCTTCAGGGTGTCGGAGCCGTCAGATGTGGTGATGTCGTCATCAAGCAGCAGCAGGCGGTCGGCTTGCGGACGGCGCCCGGGACGGGCGGCTGCCAGCTCGAAACACAGGCGCATGCCGGGCAGCAGCGCCGGCAGCCCTGCGCGGTTCAGCGCCGTGTGATGCACGAATACGTCTGGCCCGCCATCGTCCGGCACGATGAAGCCGAAACCGCGGCGCACATCATAGAATTTCACCCAGCCTTTCCGGCGCTCCGCCATGGCCGCCTCACAATGGTTTTGCAACTGTGGTTGTTGTAGCTTCTTGCGCGAACGATGCAAGCAGCGGAATATGGGGGCGGCATTTTTTCATTCGTGCGACTGGAGATTTTCGCGATGCATGGCTTGACCGGGAGCAGGGAATGGATTGTTGCCGCATCGCTGGCCTTGCTGGTGGGCTGGCAGGTGGTGGGCGCATTGCCTGTGCAAGCGGCGCAGGCCGTTCTGCAGAAACAGGTGCAGGTGCGGTATTACACCATCACCGGCGGCGACGAACTCACCCTGCTGCGCGACATGCGCCGCAAGGGGCCGCGCGTGGGTGGCCAGCAGGCGTTGGCCAGCACCCGCCTGCAGGCCCGCTACACCGCCAACCTGGCGGGACGAGGCAATACCTGCTCCGTGCGCAGGCTCGTCATCCGTGCGCGCTATACCATGACGTTGCCGCGGCTGGCGGCAAACGGCAAGGTCAGGCCCACCACGCGCAAGCGCTGGCCCGCTTTCCTCGCCAGGTTGCGCCATCACGAGAACAGGCACGTGCGCATCTGGCAGGACTGCCTGCAACAGGTGCGGCGCACATTGC
>JAJRRZ010000294.1 GCA_024279045.1 Alphaproteobacteria bacterium | reverse complement strand
GGGAACCGGCGCGCATGCAGGCGCTGCCGGGGAAGAGCGCGCCGCTCCACCCACGTCCATGCCCTGCGCGGCCATCTGGCTGCTGACCGGGCCGAACATGGCGGGCAAATCCACCTTCCTGCGGCAGAACGCGCTGATCGCTGTCATGGCGCAGGCCGGCTCCTTCGTGCCGGCGCGGGCCGCGCGCATCGGCGTGGTGGACAGGCTGTTCTCGCGCGTCGGCGCGGCGGACGACCTGGCCCGTGGCCGCTCCACGTTCATGGTGGAGATGGTGGAGACCGCCGCCATCCTGCATCAGGCGACACCGCGATCGCTGGTCATCCTCGACGAGATAGGCCGCGGCACAGCCACCTTTGACGGCCTGGCCATTGCCTGGGCGGTGATCGAGCACCTGCACGACATCAACCGCTGCCGGGTGCTGTTCGCCACTCATTATCACGAACTGACCGCCCTGGCCGCGCGCCTGGGCGGCGTGGCCAACGTAACCATGAAGGTGCACGAATATCGCGGCGAGGTGGTGTTTCTGCACGAGGTCGGCCCCGGCGCGGCGGACCGCTCCTACGGCATTCAGGTGGCGCGGCTGGCCGGGTTGCCCGCCGCTGTAGTGCAGCGGGCGGAAGAGGTGCTGCGCCAGCTGGAGGAAGGAGGACAGGCCGCCCGCGTGCAGCAGATCATCGACGACCTGCCGCTGTTCTCCGCCGCCGCCACAGCGCCGCACGAACCGCGGGCTGATGGCGCGGGCACGCCAGCCATGCCGCAAGAGGTGCAGGATCTGCTGGCCGAACTCGACGCCATCAACCCGGATGAGCTGACCCCGCGCGCCGCGCTGGATCTGCTCTACCGCCTGAAGGCCTTGCGCCAGAATGGCTGATCAGGACCGTTTCCGCCGATGATTCATCGGCGCAATCTTCCGCATGACCGCCATGCGGCGAGCGCATTTCTGTGTTGTTGGCCCAAGGCGTTGACGAGGCATGGCCAGCAGCGGTATAGACTGCCGTGAAATCGCCAGTTTCCGCGCATGAGCACTTCCCGCGCCGCTGTTGTCCGGTCATGAAGACGCAGACAGGCAAGGCGGCGCGTGGCAGGCTTTTTGCGCATTTGCGAGCGGGTGCGCCCGCCACGGATGAATTCGAACACCTTGAGGATATCCGCCATGAACATCATCGAGCAGCTGGAACAGGAGCAGGCGGAAAAGATCGCCGCGAAGCGCCCGATCCCCGACTTTCGCCCCGGCGATACCGTTGTCGTGGCCGTGCGCGTTACCGAGGGCAACCGCTCGCGCATTCAGAACTTCGAGGGCGTGGTCATCTCGCGCAACGGCTCCGGCCTGAACGAGAGCTTCACCGTGCGCAAGATTTCCTATGGCGAGGGCGTGGAGCGCGTCTTCCCCGTCTATTCGCCAAACATCGAGGAGATCAAGGTGGTGCGGCATGGTCGCGTGCGCCGCGCCAAGCTGTATTATCTGCGCGGGCGCACCGGCAAGGCGGCGCGCATTCCGGAGGAGCTGCCGCACCGCGTGGCCAAGCGCAAGGCCGCCAACGAAGCCATCGCCAAGGCTCATGCCGAACAGGCTGCGAAAGCCGAGCAGGCCGAAAGCGCCGAGGGTGGCGAGGGCTGAGGCCCGCGCCCGCCGGCCCCGCCGGCGCCATATGCAGCACGTGGGATTCGGGGCCGGGCATCATCATGTCCGGCCTTTGTTGCAGAGACACTAGGGTCTGGTCTCAATAAACGAGTGCTTCTCATGGGCATTTTGGCAAAATAGCAGCGGTTTTTCGTTCGCAGGCAATAGTGGAGCTATTGGCAAGAACGAAAAACCGTCTGATATGAAGCCAAAATGCATATGGGGAGTGCTCGGGTATTGAGATCAGACCCTAACCAGCCAACAGCAAGTGAAGGCACAGCCCATGCCAGGCAAGACGCTGTATGACAAGATCTGGGATGCTCATGTCATCGAAACCAATGACGATGGCTCCTCGCTGATTTTCATCGACCGCCACCTCATCCACGAGGTTACCAGCCCGCAAGCCTTCGAGGGACTGCGCCAGGCCGGACGCAAAGTGCGCCACCCGGAAAAGACCCTGGCGGTAGTCGATCACAACGTGCCCACCACCGATCGCAGCAAGGGCATCGACGATCCGGAATCGAAACTGCAGATCGAGACGCTGGCGAAAAACTGCGCGGAGTTCGGCATCACCTATTTCGACGAGCACGACCAGCGCCAGGGCATCGTGCATGTCGTTGGCCCGGAACAGGGCTTCACCCTGCCGGGCACGACCATCGTCTGCGGCGACTCGCATACCTCCACCCACGGCGCTTTCGGGGCGCTGGCGCACGGCATCGGCACCTCGGAGGTGGAACATGTGCTGGCCACCCAGACGCTGATCCAGAAAAAGGCGAAGAACATGCGCGTGCGGGTGAACGGCAAGCTGCCCGACGGCGTAACGCCAAAGGACGTGATCCTCGCCATTATCGGTGAGATCGGCACCGCCGGCGGCACCGGCCATGTCATCGAATATGCCGGTGAGGTGTTCGAGGACATGTCCATCGAAGGCCGCATGACGGTGTGCAACATGTCTATCGAGGCCGGCGCGCGTGCCGGGTTGATCGCCCCGGACGAGAAGACCATCGAATATTTCCGCGGTCGGCCCATGGCGCCGAAGGGCGAGTTGTGGGACAAGGCCGTGGCATACTGGCGTACGCTGAAGTCCGACGATGATGCGGTGTTCGACGCGGAAGTCGAGCTTGATGCCGCCAACCTGCCGCCGCTGGTTACCTGGGGCACCAGCCCGGAGGACGTGGTGGCCATCGGCGGGCGCGTGCCCGACCCGGCGGAAGTGGAAGACGAGACACGCCGTGCCATGATCGAACGCAAGCTCGACTACATGGGTCTGAAGCCGGGACAGAAGATTACCGACATTCCCATCGACCGGGTGTTCATCGGCTCATGCACCAATGGCCGGCTGGAAGACCTGCGCGCGGCTGCCGCCATCGTCCGCGGCAAGCAGGTGAACCCGGCGGTCAAAGCCATGGTGGTGCCCGGCTCCGGCGTGGTGAAGGAACAGGCCGAGGCGGAAGGACTGGACAAGGTGTTCATCGAGGCGGGCTTCGAGTGGCGCGAACCGGGCTGCTCCATGTGCCTGGCCATGAATGCCGACCGCCTGGCTCCGGGCGAGCGCTGTGCCTCCACCTCAAACCGCAACTTCGAGGGGCGGCAGGGCTTCAAGGGGCGCACGCACCTGGTTTCCCCGGCCATGGCTGCCGCTGCGGCTATAGCCGGGCATTTCGTCGATATCCGCTCGTGGGACTGATGTCCGGCACATGGATGCCTGGCAAATGACAGTCATTTGCCATGTGCATGGTTCGGGGTTTGCCAAGACCATCAAAATCATGCAACAATGCTGGCGTTGCCGGCGCCTGATTGCGCACGGCACCGGGGGCACGAAGAACATGCCATTCTGCATGACCTGTCACACTGCTGATGTCGTTCGGCATGGATCATGCCCCCGCGTGAAGACGTTGTTCAGGGGGCATTAAGAATGACTCTGCTAAATCCGCTTCAGCATGGCGAACATGCCATGGAACTTTCCTTTTCGGGGGAGGAGGAAACTGCCATGAAAGCGGAAAATGTCGGCCTGCAGGCGGACGCACGGTTTCTGAAGTTCATCCTGGCGGGGCTGGCCTTCATCACCTGCATGCTGGGCGCCGCGGCGGTAATGGCCATGTCCTGAGGCGGCGCTTGCCCGCTGATGGACTGGCCACGGCAAGGTTTTCAGCCATGAACAAGACGGCTTGCGTGCGGGGGCTGTCCAGCAGGCAGACGCGCGCATGGCTGTGGCTGGGCCACCGGCGCTGGCCGATCATGCTTGGCGCGGCAGGCATCAGCCATTTCCCGCGCGAGGGCGACATGGCCACGCCTGCGGCCATCTTGCGTCCGTTGTGTGTGTTCTACCGCACCGAACGGGTGCGCCGCCCAACCACCATGCTGCCGCTGCGCGCCATCCGGCCCGATGATGGCTGGTGCGATGCTCCCGGCCATGCGCTCTACAACCGCTACATCCGCCAGCCGTTCCCGGCCAGCGCGGAACATCTGTGGCGCGATGATCGCGCCTATGATCTGCTGGCGGTGCTGGATTTCAACATCCACCCGCGTTGCCAGGGCCGCTCCAGCGCCATCTTCCTGCACCTGATGCACGACGACGCCCGCCCTACCGCCGGCTGCATCGCCATGCACGAACAGCACCTGCGCGCCCTGCTGCACGATCTGCGGCCTGGCATCGGTATCCGCGTGGCTTGTTGAACAATACACATGGCACATGGGTGGTGAGGGGGCCTGCATGGGGCAAACCGGTGGATCCCGCCGGGTGCGATATTTTGCCTTTTCCGGCAAGGCCGACTTGCATCGCCGTCCATGCGGGCCTATAGGCGGAAAAGTGCTTTTTCCATCTGGTGGTGAAAGCGCTTGCAGCCGCCGGAACAATCCCCAACTGTTGTGCAGCAGGAGCTTTCCGGCCAGGGCTGGTCAGCGGCCCTATTGCGACCGACCGACAACAACCGGGCGGCTTCTGATGCCACAAGCCGCCGCCGCAAGGGGACAAAATCCATGACCTACGTCGTCGTCGACAACTGCATCATGTGCAAATACACCGACTGCGTGGAAGTATGTCCGGTGGACTGCTTCTACGAAGGCAAGGTGATGCTGGTGATCGATCCGGACGAGTGCATCGACTGCGGCGTGTGCGAACCGGAATGTCCGGCGGAAGCCATCCTGCCCGATACCGAGCCGGGCATGGACAAGTGGGTAGAGCTGAACGCCAAGTATGCGAAGATCTGGCCCAACATCACCTCCAAGAAGGATCCGCTGCCGGAAGCGGAGAAATACGACGGCGAGCCAGACAAGCTGGATAAATATTTTTCCGAAGAGCCGGGCGAGGGCGACTGAGTCCTTGCACGAGACGACCGGGGGCGGGCACAGGGGCATTGGCGCTGACGGGCCATCATGAGCAATACGCGCGTCATCACCCGCTTTGCCCCCAGCCCCAACGGCTGGCTGCACATTGGCCATGCATTCTCCGCCCTGTTCGCTGCCGATGTAGCGCGCCGGCATGGCGGGCGTTTTCTGCTGCGCATCGAGGACATCGACTTCACCCGCGCGCGGCAGGAATACGTGCAGGGCATTTTCGACGATCTTGCCTGGCTGGGTCTGCACTGGCCAAAGCCGGTGCGCCACCAGCGCCCGCATGTGGCGCTGTATTGCCGGGCGCTACGGCGGTTGCGCGAGATGGGTGTGCTCTATCCTTGCCATTGCACCCGCCGGGCGCTGCGCGCCGCGACCGCCGCGCCGGACTGGCCGCGCGATCCGGACGGCGCGCCAGTCTATTCCGGCACCTGCCGCCATCTTGCCACCAATGACGATCACCCCGCCAATAACGACCGCCCCGCCGATGCCGACTGTACTGCCGGTGCCGACTGTACTGCCAATGGCGACGAGGCCCCTTGTGCGCGGCTGGGCGAATGGCCACTGCAGGAGCCGCTGCCGCCTGCCTGGCGGCTGGACATGGACAAGGCGCTGGCACTGGCGCGCCACAAGCTGAACGGCCAGCCCCTGCAATGGCGCGAGGAAGGCAAGGGACCGAACGGCGAGCACGGCCTGCTACGCGCCGATACCGGCGGCCTCGATGTGCGCAACTGGGGCGACGTGATCTTGGGACGGCGCGATATCGGCGTGTCGTATCACGTGGCGGTGGTCATTGATGATGCCGTGCAGGGCATAACCCATGTAACCCGCGGGCAGGATCTGTTTCAGGCCACTGCCATTCACCGTCTGCTGCAGGTGCTGCTGGACTTGCCGGAACCTGCATATGTGCACCATCGGCTGATTACCGACGAACAGGGGCGCAAACTGTCGAAAAGCGCAGGCGACACCACACTGCGTGCGCTGCGCGAGGCCGGCATGACGGCGAAAGAATTGCGCACACGCCTGGGCTTTGGCGCCGAGACGGGCTGAACAGAGCGTATCACGCGGCCTGCTGCTTCAGCACCTCGGCCAGCGAATTGACGATGTCGCGTATCCTGTGCTCGTCGTCGCCTTCGGCCATAATGCGGATCACCGGCTCGGTGCCCGACGGGCGGATCACCAGCCGTCCCCAGCCTTCAAGCTCGCGTTCGGCCTCGTCGATGGCTTTCTTCACCGTGGCGTTTTCCAGCGGCTTGCCGCTGGTGTAGCGCACGTTGGTCATCACCTGCGGCACCGGTTCGAACAGATGACAGGCGCGCGAGGCGGGCAGATCGCGCTCTTTCATGTAGGCCAGCACCTGCAGCGCCGCCACCAGTCCGTCGCCGGTGGTGTTGTAGTCGGTCAGGATGATATGGCCGGATTGTTCGCCACCGACATTGCAGCCCTTTTCCCGCATCATCTGGAACACGTAGCGGTCGCCCACCTGGGCGCGGTGCAGTTTCAGCCCCTGTTCCTTGAGGTAGCGTTCCAGCCCCAGGTTGGACATGATGGTGGTTACCACGCCATCTCCCTGCAGCCAGCTGCGTTCGTGATAGTGGGTGGCAATGAGCGCCAGGATCTGATCGCCATCGACGATTTCGCCGCGCTCATCGACGATGATCACCCGGTCGGCATCGCCATCCAGCGCGATGCCGACATCGGCGCGATACTTGCGCACCTCCTCCCGCAGGCGCTGAGGCGCGGTGGAGCCACACTCCTTGTTGATGTTGAAGCCGTTGGGCTCCACGCCGATGCTCATCACCTCCGCGCCCAGCTCCCACAGTGCGGTTGGGGCGATCTTGTGCGCCGCGCCGTTGGCACAGTCCACCACCACGCGCAGGCCATCGAGCTTGAAGTGCCGCGGCAGGGTGCGCTTGATGAACTCCACGTAGCGGGCGCGTGCGTCCTCGATGCGCGTGGCGCGGCCCAGCTTGTCCGGCGCCGCGGCATAGCGCGACAGGTCGTTTTCCAGCAGCACCTCGATGCGCTCTTCCTGCGCGTCGGTGAGCTTGTGCCCATCAGGGCCGAAGAACTTGATGCCGTTGTCGTGATAGGGGTTGTGCGAGGCGGAGATCATCACCCCCAGATCGGCGCGCAGCGAACGGGTCAG
>JAJRRZ010000293.1 GCA_024279045.1 Alphaproteobacteria bacterium | reverse complement strand
GCCCATCATCGCCTTGCCCATGTCCGACATCACCGCCCGCACGTCGGCAAAGTCCAGGTTGATCAACCCTTCCTTGGTCATCAGCTCGGTGATGGAGGCCACGCCGGAGAACAGCACCTGATCGGCCATCTGAAACGCCGCCGTAAACGAAGTTGCCTCGTTGGCCACGCGGAACAGGTTCTGGTTGGGAATGACGATCAGCGTATCCACATGCTGCGCCAGCGTGTCGATGCCCGCCTCGGCAATGGCCATGCGCCGCCGCCCCTCGAAGTCGAACGGTTTGGTAACCACGCCCACGGTGAGGATGCCATGCTCGCGCGCCAGCGAAGCGATCACCGGCGCCGCCCCCGTGCCCGTGCCGCCACCCATGCCGGCGGTAATGAACACCATGTGCGAGCCAGACAGATGATCCTCGATCTCCGCCTTGCTCTCTTCCGCTGCCACCGCGCCGATTTCCGGTTGCGAGCCCGCACCCAGCCCCTGCGTGATGGAAACGCCCATCTGGATCTTGCGTTCGCACGGACTGTTGGCCAGCGCCTGCGCGTCGGTGTTGGCCACCACGAACTCCACACCCGTCAGGTTGGAATTGATCATGTTGTTCACGGCGTTGCAGCCACCCCCGCCCACGCCGAACACGGTGATCCTGGGCTTCAGCTCGGCAAGATCGGGAACACTGATGTTGATAGGCATGACACCCCTTCCGAATGGCTCGAATGAAAAAACCCCGCTTGTGATAGCGCTGCCATTGATGATGCTTGCGATTTGGATAACAAAAGGTTAACGGCAAATTAAAAATGCACCCCGCACCATTTTTGTGCGCGGTGCTTGCACATGGCTTGCCATCATGCGCGGGAAGCGGCCCCGCTTCAGAAACTCTCGCGGAACCAGCGCTTCACCCGCCCCAGATAGCCGCCTGCCGCGGCTACCATGGCCTCTGCCTGTCGGGCGATGTCGAAGCCCTGCGCATCGGGCTTCAGCGCTGCCTGCACAAGCCCCGCCACGGTGGCATGCGCCGGCCCGGCCAGTTTCGCCGGCAGCCCGGCAATGGTGCGCACGCCGGAAATGCGCACCCGTGCCTGCAAGGCCTTTTCCGCCAGGTCGGCCAGCCCCGTCAACTGTGCGCCGCCGCCCACCAGCACCACCCGTTGCCGCGCCGCCGGCGGCAAGTGCGCCGTGGCCTGGCGCAGCATTTCCAGGATTTCCTCCATGCGCGGCAGGATGATGGCCTGCAACTCGGCGCTGGACGTGTTCTGCCAGCCAGCGGGGCCGTGCTCGCCCAACGCCGGATAGCTGATGCTTTCCTCCGCATGCAGCGCTGTCGGCAGCACGCTGCCGTGCATGGTCTTCAACCGCTCTGCATCGGAAATGGGGGTGTGCAGACCGGCGGCAATGTCATACGTGATGTGATGCCCACCCACTGGTGTGGCGCCTGCTTCCAGCAACATGCCATCGGCAAACGCTGCCCAGCCAGTCTGCGCCGCACCGATATCGGCCAACAGCACACCCAGCGTGCGCTCGTCTTCTGTCAACACCGCATCCGCCGCTGCCACCGGCGCGCTCAACATCCCGGCGATGCCCAACTGGCAGGCCGCCAAGGTCTGCTCCAGGTTGCGCAGCGGGCCGCGATCCACGCTCACCACGTTCACCCGCCCCTGCAGCATGTCGCCCACCAGCCCCGTGGGGTTGGCGATCCACGGTCCTCCGTCCAGCGAGAAGCCCGCCGGCGCCACTTGCACCACCAGCCGCGTGCCGGCGTCGAACTCGGCCAGCGCCCGTGCAGCCACCATGTCTAGGTGGCACTGCTCCACCGCCTGGCCATGCAGCGCCAACTCCGCCGTCAATGTGCGCGTGCGCGGAAAGCCGCCGGACAGGTTGACCCACACCTGCTCCACCTGCGTCCCGGCCATGCGTTCCGCCCGGCTCATTACCGAACGCACGGCGTGTTCCGCCGCCAGCGGATCGACGATCACGCCGGCCTTCACCCCGTGTGAAAGCTGCACCGCATGGCCGATGATGCGCACGCTGGCTGGCTGGCCCTTGCGCGTTTTCTGGCGCTCGCCAATGAGACAGGCCACCTGCATGCTGCCGATGTCCAGCGCCGCGATGATGTTCGGCGCGGCTGCGCCATTGCTATTGGCATCTTCCGGAAAGAGAGGAACCACCGAACCCATGACACACAAACCCACAGTTGAAACTCATCCCCCACACCCGGCGCTAGCAATACGCCGCAAGCCGGGCGCACAGTGCGCTACCCGCGCCGTGCCTTCTCTATTGACTCTGTTGGCCTCCCGCCGGCATGGCCGCCAATATCAGGCGATCGCCAACGCGCAGATCCAGCCGCTTCACCGCACGGCCCAGAATGCCATGCTGCTGCTGCAGCTCCGCCAGCCGGAACAGCGCCGCGCCAGGATCGCGCTCGGGCAGCAAGACCACCAACCCGGAGCGCATGTGCAGGTTCCAGCGCCGCCGGCCCACATATTCACCCCACGCCAGCCGCGAGAATATTTCCGGAGTGGCTGACATCAGGTTAATGAACGATGCTGCCTCCTTTTCCGCACCCTCGCCGGAAATCACCGGCAAGGCCGAAAACCGCCGCACATCCAGCGAGGCAATGGCCACGCCCTCCGCATCCACCAGCAGTTCCTGCCCGTCGATGCGCCAGCGTGCGATGGGCTGGCGCTCTTCAATGGTAATCAGCAGTCCGTTGGGATAGCGCCTGAGCACCTGCGCGCGCTTCACCCAGTCGAGGTTTTCCAGCAGGCGTTTCGCCCGCGCCGGGCTGAATCCCACCAGCGGCGCGCCAGCCCGCACCCCCAGCGCCGCCAGTACCGCACGCGGCGACTGCCAAGTCAGCCCGCGCACCTCCACCTGCTCCGCAGCCAACCCGACACTGGCCGCCGAACGCCCGGAAAACTCTGCCATCAACGTGTCCATCTGGCCGGAATGCTGCAAGCCCAGCACAAGCCCCGCACCCAGCACCGCCAAGCCGCTCATCCGCGCCGCCGCGCGCAACCACAGGCTGTCCACCCAGCGCGCCCGACGCAGATAGGCCGGCCCGCCAGCCCCCACGGCGGCATCGCCAACATGCCTATCTGTCAATCGATGCATCATCCACCATCCACGAAACAAGCTCGACGAACGAATGCCCCGCCACCTGCGCGATCTCCGGCGCCAGCGATGTGGCCGTCATGCCCGGCTGGGTGTTCACCTCCAGCATCACCACCTCGCCATCGTCCTCGCCACGGTCATCGAAACGGAAATCCGCCCGGCTGATGCCCTTGCAGCCCAGCG
>JAJRRZ010000292.1 GCA_024279045.1 Alphaproteobacteria bacterium | reverse complement strand
TTGTGCACCACCACGCGGATACGCGCCGGAAACAGCCGCCCACCCAGCGCCTGCATGTTCCAGTCCAGATCCAGCCAGCGGCTGTCGTGCGCGTCCTCGTAACGCTCCAGGGCGCGCGAGAAGATGGGATGAATGCGCACCCGGCCATTCTCCACGATGCCGATGATGCGCTCGCCCGGCACCGCGCCGGTGTCCATGGCGATCTCCATGCGCCGCCGCCGCTCTTCCACCTTCGCGCCGCGCGCACTTTTCACGGCTATCACCGCCGCGTCCAGCAATCTGCCGTCCGCTTCGGTAGCCCGCACGCCCGGCAGCTCGGCAGCCTCGCGCACCTGCGCCTGCTCCAGCCCCAACGCCTGCAATACCTCCGCCACCTGCAGCGTGCCGCGGCCCAGCGCCTCCAGCCCGTCCTCCACCGTTTCGACGCCGAGCCGCGGAAAGGCCTTCGCCACCTTCGTGCGCGAATACTTCTGGCCGAACTTGTCCAGCCAGTATTCCAGCATCTCCTCGCCCAGCGCGATGTATTCCGCGCGCCGCGCCGCCCGCGTGGCGCGGCGAATGGCCGCCCGCGCCCGCGCCGTGGCCACCACCTTTTCCCACGCTTCCGGCGGCGTGGTCTGCGCGCGCGAGGTGATGATTTCCACCTCGTCTCCATTGTTCAGCCGCGTCAGCAGCGAGGCATGGCGCTTGTTGATGCGGCAACCCACCGCGGAGTTGCCCACGTCGGTGTGCACCGCATAGGCGAAATCGATAGCCACCGCCCCGCGCGGCAGCACGATGAGATCGCCACGCGGCGTGAAGCAGAATACCTGATCGGTAAACAGCTCCAGCTTGGTATGCTCGATGACCTCCTGCGGCGTATGGCCTGATTCCAGCGCTTCCACCACGCCGTTGAGCCAGTTGAAGGTTTCCTGCACCTCCTTCGGTGGCACATAGCCGGCCTCGCTATCCTCCTGCGAGGAGGCCTCCTTGTACAGCCCGTGCGCCGCCACGCCACGCTCGGCCACTTCGTGCATCTCGTGGGTGCGGATCTGCAATTCCATGGCCTCGCCGGTAGGCCCGCGCACCGTGGTGTGAATGGACTGATAGCCATTGCGCTTGGGCAGCGAGATATAGTCCTTCAGCCGCCCCGGCACCAGCTTCCAGCGCTGATGCACCGCCCCCAGCGCGCGGTAGCAGTCATCCACCTCGTCAACGATGATGCGAAACGCCAGGATGTCCGTAACCTGCGCCAGCTCCAGTTTCTTCTGGCGCATCTTGCGATAGATCGAATAGGGCTGCTTCTCGCGCCCCGTTACCTCCGCCTCGATGCCGTGTTCGGCCAGCACCTGCTCGATCTCGCGGCGGATCACCCGCACCACGTCGGCATGCTTGCGGCGGATCTCCCACAGCCGCTGCAGAATGCGCGCGCGCATCGCCGGGTTCAGCTCGGCGAAGGCCAGATCCTCCAGCTCCTCGCGCATGGCATGCAGCCCCATGCGCGCCGCCAGCGGCGCATAGATGTCCATGGTCTCCTGGGCGATGCGCCTGCGCTTCTCCGGCGCCACATGGCCCAGCGTGCGCATGTTGTGCAGACGGTCGGCCAGCTTGACGATCAGCACCCGCACATCCTTCGTAACGGCAATGAGAAACTTGCGCAGATTCTCCGCCTGCGCCGCTGCGCGCGAGACCAGATCCAGCCGGCGGATCTTGGTCAGCCCCTCCACCAGCGCCGCCACCTCTTTGCCAAAGCGCTGCCCGATGTCATCGAGCGTGGCATCGGTATCCTCCACCACGTCATGCAGCAGCGCCGCGGCGATGCTCTTGTCATCCATGCCCAGCCCGGCAAGGATCATCGCCACCGCCACCGGATGCGTAACATACGGCTCGCCGGAGGCGCGCTTCTGCCCCTCATGCGCCACCACGGCGAAATCGTAGGCCTCGCGGATGAGTTGCTCGTCCACCGGACGATCGCCAGCATGCAACACCCTGAGCAGCTCTTCCACCGGCATCAGCCGCGTGCGCGTGCGCAGTGGCGCCGGCACGCCATCATGTGCCGCTGCTTCTGCGTGCTGTTGCGACTGCCGTTCTGCCGCGCTGCCCTGCTCCATGCGGAAATCCTTTGCAACGGTGCCTGAAACCATCCTGCCACGCTTGAATTGCCTTCAGCTTAACATCTATGCTGCGCCGCATGAACCACAATACCCCGCACATTCCACCGCTGGCGCTGAGCATGGGCGAGCCGGGCGGCATCGGCTTGGACATCGCCCTGCTGGCCTGGCGGAAACTGCGCAGGAGCGGCCCGGCCTTCTGCTTCATCGGCCCGGAGGAAATCCTGCGGCGCCGCGCACAGGCCCTCGGGCTGGATGTGCCACTGCGGCGCATCTCCGGCATGGCCGAGGCCACGACGGTGTTCACCGAGGCCCTGCCGGTATTGTTGCCAGCCGGTTTCCCCGCCGTATCCGACACGCCCGGCCAGGCCGTGGCGGAAAATGCCGCCGCGGTGCTGGCCAGCATCGATGCGGCTGTCGAACTCGTCCTCGCTGGCCAGGCCGCCGGCCTCGTTACCCTGCCGATCCAGAAGGAAAGCCTCTATCAGGCGGGCTTCGCCTTCGAGGGCCACACCGACTATCTCGCCGATCTCGCCCGCCGCGCCGGGCACCAGGCCACGCCGGTAATGATGCTCATCGCGCAAGACCTGCGTGCGGTGCCGGTAACGGTTCACATCGCGATTGAAGATGTACCCGCAAGACTCTCGACGGATTCGATTATCCGCCAAGGCGAGATCATCGCCCATGACCTGCGCCGCTACTTCCGCCTGCCCAACCCGCGCATCGCGGTGGCCGGGCTCAATCCACACGCCGGAGAAGGTGGCAAGATGGGCACGGAAGAGCAGACCATCATCCGCCCGGCCATTGCCACCCTGCGCGAGAGGGGTATCGACGCCTTCGGGCCGCTGCCCGCCGACACCATGTTCCACGCCGAGGCCCGCGCCCGTTACGACGCGGCGCTGTGCATGTATCACGACCAGGCGCTGATACCGGTAAAGACTCTGGACTTCCACGGCGGCGTGAACACCACCCTGGGCCTGCCCTTCGTGCGCACCTCGCCCGACCACGGCACGGCGCTGGATCTCGCCGCCAGCGGCCAGGCCCGCCCCGACAGCCTCATCGCCGCGCTCGACCTCGCTGCCCGCATGGCTCAGGCAGCGCATGGTGCGGAGCTGCCAGAAACTGCATCATGAATGCTACCACGCCAGACAACCTGCCCCCCTTGCGTGAGGTCATCGCCCGCCACGGGCTGCGGGCGAAAAAGAGCATGGGGCAGAACTTCCTGCTCGATCTCAACCTCACCCGCAAGATCGCCCGTGCCGCCGCGCCATTGCAGGGCCATGCCATTATCGAGGTCGGCCCCGGCCCCGGCGGACTGACCCGCGCATTGCTGCTGGAAGGCGCGGAAAGGATCATCGCCATCGAGCGCGACGAACGCGCCCTGCCGGCGCTGGAAGAGATCGCCACGCGCTGGCCCGGCAGGCTGGCGATCATCCACGGCGATGCCCTGCAACAGGACTGGCCGGCGCTGATCGCCGAACACGCCCCCGGCCTGCCGGTGAAGATCGTCGCCAACCTGCCCTACAACATCGCCACCCCACTGCTCACAAGCTGGCTGATGCCTCCCAAGGCCCTCTCCCCCTCCCGGCCACCTTGCGTACAATCCCTGGGTGGTCGGGAGGGGGAGAGGGCCGGTGCCGCGCACTTCCGTGCAAGAAAAGACAGGCAACCTGCCTCGGACGATGTTCAGGCAGGCCACCCCCGCTCTCCCTGGCCTCCTTTCTGGACATCCCTCACCCTGATGTTCCAGCGCGAAGTGGCTGAGCGCATCTGCGCGCAACCCGGCACGAAATCCTACGGTCGCCTGGCCATACTCGGCCAGTGGCGCAGCCAGCCACGCATCCTTTTCGAGGTGCCGCCGCGCGCCTTCACCCCGCCGCCGAAGGTAACCTCGGCCATCGTGCACATCGAACCCGCCGATGCCCCACCCTGCCCCGTTGATGCGCGCACCCTGGAGCGCCTCACCGCCGCCGCCTTCGGCCAGCGCCGCAAGATGCTGCGCCAGAGCTTGAAAGCCCTGCTGAAGGATCCCCTGCCGCTGCTGCAAGCCGCCAACATTGCGCCGACAAAGCGCGCCGAGGAACTGGATGTGGACGATTACATCCGCCTCGCCTGCCTGCTGGAGCAGCAGCATGCCTCCGGATGAGAAGGAGAAAAGCGCCCGCGCATCACTTGCTGGCCAAGTCAATCACAATTCGCCAAGCTGGTGCAGTTCCTCGATCAGCCCACGCGCAAAGGCGCTCAGGCCCTGCCGCCGCTCGCGCTTCAGGTGCTCGGCGCGCAAAATCGCCCGGATGTCGGCCAAGGCTTCTTCCAGCACGTCGTTGATCACCACGTATTGATATTCCGCCCAGTGCGCAATCTCCCCGGCGGCCCCGGCCATGCGGCGCTGGATCACCTCTGCGGGATCCTGCGCCCGCCTTTCCAGCCGTTCGCGAAGATCACGCCCCGACGGCGGCAACAGGAAAACCGTAACAACATCGCAGCGCAACGCCTCGACGATCTGCTGCGCACCCTGCCAGTCCACGTCGAACAGCACATCCCTGCCCTGCTCGAAGGCCGCTTCCACCTTTTCGCGCGGCGTGCCGTAGAAATTGCCGAATACCTCCGCCCATTCCAGCAGCCCGCCACCATCGCGCATCCGCTCGAACTCCTCGCGGCTGACGAAGTGATAGTCGCGCCCGTCCACCTCACCGGGCCTTGGCGGGCGGGTGGTAACCGACACCGACATCTCCATGCTCGGCTCGCTGTCCAGCAACATGCGCGAGATCGTCGTCTTGCCCGCGCCCGACGGCGAGGAAATGATCATCCCCAGCCCCCGCCGCTTCAGCGGCACCCGGCTCTTGCCATCCTGCGACATGACACCCGCCCCCTATTCGATGTTCGCCGCCTGCTCGCGGAACTGGTCGATTATCGTCTTCAGCGCCACGCC
>JAJRRZ010000291.1 GCA_024279045.1 Alphaproteobacteria bacterium | reverse complement strand
TCGCCAAGCCCAACTGCACCATGGTCGTTCAGGAGGACATCCCCGAGACGGGTGTGACGGTGCAGATGGGCCCGGTGCTGGATGGCGTGGCGCCGCACATGGCCGAACATGACGAGGACGAGGCCTTCCGCGTGGCCGATGCCGAGCCCGTGGACATCACCGAGGCGCTGAAGAAAGCGAAGGCAGACGTGCTGGTCTGCTACCTGCCCGTGGGCTCGGAGAAGGCCGTGCGCCACTATGCCCAGGCGGCGCTGGATGCGGGCGTGGCCTTCGTCAACGCGGTGCCGGTGTTCATCGCCTCCGATCCGGAGTGGGCGGCCAGGTTCCAGGCCGCGGGCGTGCCCATCGTTGGCGACGACATCAAGAGCCAGGTGGGCGCCACCATCGTGCACCGTCTGCTCACCCGCCTGTTTGCCGACCGCGGCTATTCGGTGGATCGCACCTACCAGCTGAACACCGGCGGCAACACCGACTTCCTCAACATGAAGGCCCTGGAGCGGCTGAAGTCCAAGAAGAAATCCAAGACCGGCTCGGTGGTCTCGCAGCTGGATGCGCCCATCGATCCGAAGAACGTGCACATCGGGCCGTCGGACTATGTGCCGTGGCAGAAAGACAACAAGATCGCCTTCATCCGCATGGAGGGCAAGGGCTTCGGTGGTGCCCCCATCGAGCTGGAGCTGCGCCTGTCGGTGCAGGATTCGCCCAACTCCGCCGGGGTTGTCATCGATGCTATCCGTTGCGCGCAAATAGCGCGCGAGCAGGGGCTGTCTGGTCCGGTGCATCCGGCCTGCAGCTACTACATGAAAACGCCGCCCATCCAGATCCGCGATTCGGAAGCGCGCGAGGCGGTGGAGGCGCTCATCAGTGGCGAGGACTGGCGGCACTTCTTCCCAACAGCGGAGCAGACCAGAGTCGCCGCCGAATGATGCCTCACATCATCAGGAGCGCAGCCTTGGCTGCGCTCCCGGCTTTTTTTGTCCCTGTCAACCAATCTCCACGACAAGGCGCTGCAATGTGGCATGAATTGCTTGGCGAAATGGCGCATACGGCGCTGGCCAGAGCCCGTGATGCAGGCCTGCAGGCGCTGGCCGGCAGCCGCAACCGCAAGGGAGATGCCGTGCGCGCTTTCGATGTGGCCGCGCACGATGCCCTGCTGGAGCTGCTGGATGCCCGTCTTGTCGCCGTCGGTTGCGCTGCCGAGGTGCTCTCGGAAGAAGGTGCGCCGCAGCGGGTGGGGCGTTCAGGAGTGCAATACCGTATTGTCATCGATCCCGTGGACGGATCGGACAATGCAGCGCGCGGGCTGCCGCTGTCGGCCTTTGCCTGTGCCGTGCTGCCAGCCGATGCACCATTGGATCCGACACAGGTGCTGGCGGCCATTGTGGCGCCCGTGGAGGGAGCGGATTACTGGCTGCTGGACAGGACACGAGGCTTGCGACCTTCCCTGCGCCCATCCAATGTGCACAGCGTATCCCACGCGCTCGTTTCCGTGGAGCTGAATCATCTCTTTCCTTCCGGGGCGTTGGCCAACCTGCTGGGAATGGCCCGTGGCGTTCGCAGCTATGGCTGCTGCTCGCGCGCACTGATGCTGGTGGCAGCTGGCGCGCTGGATGCCCACATCGACATTCGTGCCCGCCTAACACCGGAAAGCTGGCTGGCTGCCGCCGCCATCCTGCATGCTACAGGTGCAGCCGTAGCGCTGCTCGATGCCCACCTGCAGCCTGCCGCGCCACCGTGTAACCTGCACACTCGCCACGCCATCGTGGCTGCCGCCACGCCGGCTTTGCTGGATGATGTGCTTGCGCGACTGAAGCAAGATTGAAGGAGCATTCAGCATGAGCACGCATGATCAGGACAGGTCTGCACCGCAGCCTGCAGCGGTCTCCATTATCCGGCAAAGTGATGAGGC
>JAJRRZ010000290.1 GCA_024279045.1 Alphaproteobacteria bacterium | reverse complement strand
GTCGGGGCGGCAAGGCGCGTGATGATCGTCTGTTTCTGGAAGCGTTGCACTATTTTGCGACACACAACATCACCTGGCGGGCGTTGCCGGAGCGCTTCGGCCCGTGGAAC
Source organism: Alphaproteobacteria bacterium (assembly GCA_024279045.1). Lineage (GTDB taxonomy): Bacteria > Pseudomonadota > Alphaproteobacteria > Rhizobiales > Aestuariivirgaceae > Thermopetrobacter. The sequence continues at coordinate 5,109 of JAJRRZ010000290.1, read as the reverse complement.
AGCGTCTGGAAGCGCTTTTGCCGATTGTCGAAGGCCGGGGTTTTCGAGGATTTCTTCGAATTGCTGAGAGCCGCCAGCGACAGCGCCCATCTGGTGCAAATGTTCGATGCTTCGGTCGTTCGCGCCCATATTACCGCGGCGGGTGCAACAGGGGGCAGAACGGACAGGCGCTTGGCCGCTCACGCGGCGGGTTCTCCACGAAAATCCACCTGAAGTGCGATCATCGGGGCCTGCCGCTGGCCTTTCTGCTCACTGGCGGCGAGCAGAACGACGCGCCTTTCTTCGAAGCACTGATCGATGCCTCTCTGCGTCCCGTGCCGCGAGCTGTCGTGTGCGACAAGGGGTATGACAGCCACGCAAACCGTCAGGCAGCGCGCAACAGAGGCATCATCCCCGTCATTCCGCGGCGGAGAAACGCAAAAAATCCCCAAACACATTTCCTGAAGGCTCTCTACCGGGGGCGGACGCGCATCGAGCAGCTGTTCGGGAAAATCAAGCGGTTCAAGAGAATTGCCCTGCGCTGCGAGAAAACGGCTGCCAATTTCGCATCAATGCTTGCCCTCGTCTGCGCCTTCATCTGGATAAAATTCGTCCACAGGACTTGGGGGCTGGCGGTGGTTGCTGGGGCTTAACCATAGCAGAAAGAGTTCGTTCTGCCGCAGTCCGCCTTTACGTATCCTGTCGCCGATACTGGCCGCAAGGGCTCTTCCGCAAGAGCGCTTCTACAGGGGTGCTTGCGGCCCGGTGCGTGGCGTTGACAGGGAAAGGCGGGGCATCATGGGCGTTGAACACAAGGGGGATATCTCGGCGCTGCTGGACGAGGTGCTGCCGGGAGACTGCCTGGAACAATTGCAACGCGTGCCCTCTCGCTCGGTGGACGTGGTATTCGCCGATCCGCCCTACAACCTGCAACTCTCCGGCAATCTCACCCGGCCCGACCAGAGCCGCGTCGATGGCGTGGATGCGCAGTGGGACAAGTTCGACTCCTTCGCCGCCTATGATGCCTTCACCCGCGCCTGGCTGGCCGAATGCCGCCGCGTGCTGAAAAAGGACGGCACTTTGTGGGTCATCGGCTCCTATCACAACATCTTCCGTGTCGGCGCCATCATGCAGGATCTGGGCTTCTGGCTGCTCAACGACGTGATCTGGCTGAAAAGCAACCCCATGCCCAATTTCCGTGGGCGGCGCTTCACCAACGCGCACGAGACGCTGATCTGGGCGGCGCGCGAGAAGAGCAGCAAATACACTTTCAACTACGAAGCTCTGAAAGCGCTGAATGACGACAAGCAGATGCGCTCGGACTGGCTGCTGCCGCTATGCACAGGGCACGAGCGACTGCGCAACGACAAGGGCGAGAAGCTGCATCCCACGCAGAAGCCGGAGGCGCTGCTGTATCGGGTGCTGCTGGCTTCCACGAAACCGGGCGATGTGGTGCTGGATCCGTTCTTCGGCACCGGCACCACCGGCGCGGTGGCGAAACGGCTGGGCAGGCGCTTCATCGGCATCGAGCGCGATGCCGCATATGCGGAGCAGGCGCGCAAGCGCATCGCCGCCATCAAGCCTCTGCCAGGGCGCGACCTGCAGGTGGCGCAGCCGAAACGGGCACTGCCGCGCGTGCCGTTCGGCACGCTGGTGGAAAACGGGCTGATAAAGCCTGGCGAGGTGCTGAGCGACGCCACGGGGCGCATCGCCGCACGGGTGCGCGCCGACGGCACGCTGGCCACGGCGGAAGCCAGCGGCTCCATTCACCGCCTCGGTGCGCTGGTGCAGGGGCTGGAGGCATGCAACGGCTGGACATTCTGGCACGTGCGGCGAAACGGCAAGCTGCTGCCTATCGACATGCTGCGCCAGCAATACCGGCAGACGCTGCAACAACAGCACAAGCAGAAGGAGAACGCCTAGCAACTGGACGTCTCTGAAAACTTCATAGCTTGAGTCGAGTGCCAGGCACCGTGTTCATCCGGCAGGCAATGGATGTCCAGCCAGTCGCGCGAGACGTCTATGCCGATGATGGATGGGTGTGATAAGGTCTTCATGCTCTCTTCCTTCTGCTGCACGGTCCTTCATGGCCGCTTTCAACTGTTCGAGAAGATGAAGAGAGGTGGTGCTGGCATGCTAGGAAACGTGGTTTATACCACAAGGCTCAGACGCCATGCAACACCCCATCCTCTGCCAAGGCCTTGGCAGAGAATGGGGCATGTTATGGCATATGTGAGATACAGAAGGCTCAGGACCCATAAATTTGCACGGCATCCCAAGCCATTTGTGCTGCATATCAGTGCCCTTTTGCCCTTGAAAATACCTACAGGCATTCCCGGCGGACAAAAGAACGCTGATTTTCAAGCAAATGACGTATCTACCATGCCTCTTTATGGGTCCTGACCCTGGCGTTAAATGATGGAAAAGCGTCATATGGGTTGTTGGCGCAGGCAGATTGCCGGAGTAGATTTGCAGACATGGACAAGCGGCTGACAAAATACGCGCTGGCCGATGTGCCGCGCTACACCAGCTATCCCACGGCGGTGCAGTTCGAGAACGACTTTGCGCCGGAGACGTGGGTGGGCTGGCTGGGGCAACTGGATGAAGATGCCTCGCTGTCGGTGTATGTGCACATCCCCTTTTGCAAGAAGATGTGCTGGTATTGCGGCTGCCACACTACCATCCCCAACACCTATGACCGCGCGGCCAGATACACCCAGCGGCTGCTGAAGGAAATCGAGCAGACCACACCATTGCTGAACGGGCCGAAGGGCCGTGTTACGCATTTTCACTTCGGCGGCGGCACGCCGACCTACCTGCGCGAGGAAGACCTGGCCGCCATCGTGGAGAAGGTGCGCGAGCTGTTCGGCTTTGCCGAAGGCGCGGAGATTGCCATCGAGATGGATCCACGCACCTTCAGCCGCGAGAAAGCCTTTGCCCTGGCGGAGATGGGATTCAACCGCGCCAGCTTCGGCGTGCAGGATTTCAATGCGCGGGTGCAGGAGCTGGTCAACCGCATCCAGCCCTATGACATGGTGGCCGACAGCGTGGCCTGGCTGCACGAGGCGGGCATCACGTCGGTGAACTTCGACCTGATGTATGGCCTGCCGGGGCAGACGGTGGATACCGTCATCGAAACGGCGAAACAGGCCGCCGGGCTGAGGCCCGATCGTATCGCCGTGTTCGGCTATGCCCATGTGCCGTGGTTCAAGAAGCACCAGAAGATGATCCGCGACGAGGATCTGCCGGGCATCGAGCAGCGCTATCATCAGGCCATGGCCATCAACGAGACGCTGTCGGCAAACGGCTATACCGCCATTGGCCTGGATCATTACGCGCGCAACGACGACAGCATGGCCGCCGCCCTGCACGCCGGCACGCTCAGGCGCAATTTTCAGGGCTACACGGTGGATCCGGCGGATGCGCTCATCGGCTTTGGCTGCTCGGCCATATCCTCGTTGCCGACGGGCTTTGCGCAATCGGCCCGCGACATGGCCAAATGGGCCACGCGCATCGAGGAGGGGCAATTGGCCATCGACCGCGGCCTGAAGCTGAGCGACGAAGACCGCATGCGCGGCGAGATCATCGAGAAGCTGATGTGTTTCCTGCGCGCCAACCCGCGCGCCATTGCCGAACAGCATGGCTTCGATGCGGCGCTGCTGGACGAATCCTATGAAAAGCTTCAGCCGCTTGTGGCCGATGGCCTGTGCCAGGTGGCGGACAATGGCGAGGTCATTGTTCCTGACGAGATGCGCCTGTTCGTGCGCACGGTATGCCTGGCCTTCGACGCCTACTACCAGCCAAAGCCGCAGCGCCACGCCAAGGCGGTGTGATGTGCCGGCCCGGTGTTTCCCGGCTTCAACACGGCAGCACCCCAGGCCTTGCGCAACCGGCTGTGAAAAAATCATTCGTGGCCGACAGTGTCGGCCACGAATGATTTTTTCTTTGGAGACGTCATGCATTGTGCCGGCTTGCGGTGGTGCTTCACCGGCACAACGACAGTTCTTTCCCAAAGGAAATCACCGGCTGTTCACGCCCATCTTGATGATGCCTTCACGTGTGCTGATGCGTGAGCTGACGTCTTCCAGAACTTTCTTGCTGTCGTCAACGTTGAGCACCTGCGAACACTCCGGGGCGCAGACGTAGGTGGCGCGCGTGCCCTGGCGATAGAGCGCCACCTCTTCTTCCTTCAGGCCGGAGACCACCACGTCGAACTCCGCCAGACGGTTGCCGTCCACATCCAGCACGATGACATTCGTCTTGCCGGGATTGCGCCCCTGCACCAGCAGCTTGTTGCCTGCGGCAACAGCCACTTCCGCATAGGCCGGGTTGCCGATGACAACCGCCGCCGGACGGCCGGCCACGGCAACCAGCTTGGCCAGGTCGGGCTTCACCCTCACTTCCACGGCCTCGGCAGTGGCCATGTTCAGCAGCCCCAGCGCCAGCGCCACACCTGCGGCGTAGTGCAATGCAATGTGAACAATCGATTTCTTTCCGGCAACCTGGATCATCATTCCAAACCCTGTGAGATTGCATGTGTACAAACTGGCTCGGCATCTTCCGCCGTGCCGCCATTCACAGGGCATGAAAGCAGATCAGGGTAAACCGGCAGTTAAGCGATGGTGGATTGCCCCGCCTTCTTATCTCTGTGCGCCTTGCGCGGCCAGTTCGCCGGCGATGGCCTGCTCTATCAACGCGCGCGTTTCGGCAACGCCATACAGCGCCACGAACGAGCCGAAGCGCGGGCCTTTTGGCTGGCCCAGCAGCACCTCGTAGAGTGTCTGAAACCACGCCCGCAGCGGATCGTAGCCGTGTGCCTTGCCGACCTCGTAGACGAGGTTCTGGATGGCCTGGGCATCCGCGTCCCCGGGCAACGCCGCCAGCTTGTCCGCCAGCTCGCGCAGCGCTGCGGTATCGCGCTCGTCGGGGGCACGGTAGCGCTTCGTCGGCTTCACGAAGTCCTCGTAGTAATTGATGGCGTAATCCATCAAGCGATCCACTTCCGGGTGGTTCTCCGGTGTGGCGCCGGGCGCATAACGCTCCACGAAGCCCCACAGCACCGCCTTGTCTTCCGCATGAGCAGCGGAGACAAGGTTGAGCAGCAGCGCGAAGCTGATCGGCATGTCCACC
>JAJRRZ010000289.1 GCA_024279045.1 Alphaproteobacteria bacterium | reverse complement strand
GGCAGGGCAGGGGGGTGTGCAGCGGCGAATGCCTGGCCATGTCGGATTGCCCCCTCACGCCGACTACTGCCGCAGCCGTCCGATGGCGTGGTTCAGTTGCAGATATAGCTGGCCGCTGTCGGAGGCCAGGCAGGAATCCACCAGTTGCTCGCCATCGGGCCCATTGCCTACTGTTTCCAGCAGTTCCTCGAAGCGGGCGATGTAGGCGTCCACGGCATTGCGCAACTTGTCCGAACGGCTGTAGTCGCGCTGCACCTGCGCCATCACGCGGCGCTGTTCACGCACGGCCAGGTGATGGGTGAAAGCGGCGGCATCGCCTTCGTTCCAGCGCTGCTCCAGATCCGCCGGCAGCGCGCCGAACAGCTCCTGCGCCAGCTTGCGGCTGGCCTGGTTCACGGCATCCACGAGGTGCTTGGTCTCGTTGGCTTGCAGGGCCGGCTGGGCCTGTTTTTTCCGGGATGGCCTATGGGTGGCCTTGCCTGCCGGGCCTGGCGCCGTGGCAGCGGCATTGCCGTGGCTGCTCCGCTTGCGGCTGGGGGCGCCGGCGGCTTGCGGAGCACTCGCCGCGACGCCCTCAGATTTTCCCGGTGGCGGTCCGTCCTGCGTCAGATACACTCCAGGTCCCGACACCTCCATGGCCATGGCTTGCTGGCGCACCACCTCGGCAAGCGCATTGAGCGCGGAGATCTGGTCGGAGATCATCTGGTGCATCTGTTCGGTGTTGGCGCGGGCCTTCTCCGGCAGGTCGAGCATGGCCTGGCGCAGTTCGTTGCGCACGCCCTCCATCTCCTGCACTACCTGGTGGGCAACGCGCTGCAACAGCTCGCCAGTGGCGGAGAAGTCGCTCACGGTGTGCTCCAGCATGGCGTTGATGGCAGCGGTGAGCTGCTCGTGCTGGGCGCGGATGGTCTCGGCGATCTGGCCCAGCCGTCCTTCGGCGGTCTGTTCGATGCGCGTCACGCCTTCCTGCAGGGTGTGCGCCGCGGCCTCGGCGTGCTGGCGCAGCAGGGCGGCGGCCTGTTCGGCCTGCTGCGTGGTGTTGCCCAGGGAGCCATCCACGCTGTCCAGGTAGGCACGGATGGCGGCGTCCGTCTGGCCGAGGCGCTGCTCGATGTTGGCCACCGTGTCGGCAAAGATATTCTCGCGCTGGGCCAGCAGTTCACCGATGCGCGTGTCGAAGGCGCTGGTGGCGCTGGAGACCGTCTGCATGGCCTGCGCCAACTGCCCTGAAAGCTGTCCGGCGCTGGCCTCGAAACGGCCGGTGATCTCCGCCGAGGTTCCTTCCAGCTTCCTGCTGAAGCCGTCGGCCAGGGCCTGCACATGATCGGCCAGCGCCTGGTGGTGCTCGTCCAGTTGCGTGCGGAAGCCGGCCACCGTCTTGCGGAAGTTGCCCGATGCCAACTCCGCCTGCTGCTGCAGCAAGTCGGTGGCCTTTTCCAGATGGGCGGCAATTTCCGCGGACTTCTCGTCGAAGCGGGTGGTCAGCAGGGTGGTGTCCTGCTCGAGCTGCTCGGAGATGACCTTGCCTGTCTGCTGGAAACGGCCCAGCACGGTATCGCCGGTGGCGGTCAGACGCGTCTCGAAGGTTTCCGCCGCCTCCTTCAAGCCGTCCAGCACATGGCTGGCGGCATTGTCCAGCGTCTGCACGAAGCGCTCGCCCGTGGTGTCGAGATGCTTGCTCACCTCGCCGGATACCTCTGTCAGCAGTGCATTGGCCGCGGCGAGGCGTTCCTGCAGCTCATTATGCAGGCCTTTCATGGAGGTGATGACCTCGCCACCACTGGTGCGGATGGCGCCGCCAAGCTCTTCCGCTGCACCGGCCAGGTGTCCGGCAACGGTGTTGCGCAGGTTGTCGAGGCGCTCCTCGACGCTGCTTGCGACGTTCTGCAGTTTGCCATTGACGATATTGGCGGCTGTGCCAAGCTGGCCAGTGAGGGCTTCTGCGGCCTCTGCCAGTTTTTCGCCGAGATTGCTGGCGGTCTGGCTGACCTCGCTGCTGATGGTATGCGCCACTTCTCCCAACTGGTGTTGGAATGTTTGCAGGTGGCCACCGATTTGCGTGTGTGTCTGATGCAATTGCCGTGTGGCCGATGCAGTGGCTTGCTCCACCTTTTCGGCCAGGGCCTCGGCGCTGTCTGCCATCTGGCTGGTGGCGGCCTGCGCGGCCTGTTGCAGTTTCTGCGCGGTGGCTTGGGAAGCTTCCGCCATGCTGGCCACGATCGCCTCGCTGCTGTGGGCCAGTTGTTCGCTGGCGGTGCTGGCGGTCTGCTCCACCTTTTCGGCCAGGGCCTCGGCGCTGTCTGCCATCTGGCTGATGGCGGCCTGCGCGGCCTGTTGCAGTTTCTGCGCGGTGGCCTGCGAAGCTTCCGTCATGCTGGCCACGACCGTCTCGCTGCTGTTGGCCAGTTGTTCGCTGGCGGTGCTGGCGGTCTGCTCCACCTTTTCGGCCAAGGCCTCGGCGCTGTCTACCATCTGGCTGGTGGCGGCTTGCGCGGCCTGTTGCAGTTTCTGCGTGGTGGCCTGCGAAGCTTCCGTCATGCTGGCCACGACCGTCTCGCTGCTGTTGGCCAGTTGTTCGCAGGCGGTGCTGGCGGTCTGCTCCACCTTTTCGGCCAGCGTAGCGGCCTGACTGGTGATGTGTGAGCCGGCTTCCATAATGCGTTGGGTGCCCTGCTGCATCTCCTGGGCCACTTCTGTTGCCACCTGCTGCACCTGGGCTGTGGTTTTTTCACTCTGTTCACGCAGAGCTGCGCTACCCAGTTCGAAGGTTTCCTTCACATGGGTGGTAAAGGTGGTGATGCTGGAGGTCAGCGCACCGCCGGTTTCCTCCATGCGGGCCAGGGCCTGTCCGCCCGCCTCGCCGAAGCGTTGTTCCAGATCGGCGACGGTCTGCGCCAGTTGCTGATGCAACCGTGCCGCCGCGCCATTGCCGGTTTCCTGCAGCTTGTTCAGCGCCGCACCGAGTGGTTCGGTCATGCGCCCGGTTGCATCTTCGATGTGGCTGAAGAACATTGCCGAGCTGCCTTCCACCTCTTTGCGAAAGGCGCTGGCGCCGGTTTCCAAGGTTTCCTTCAGGCTGCTGCCGGCCCCCTGCAGGGCGTGGGTGGAACGTTCCAGCGTGGTGCGGATGCGCGCCTGCAGGCGCTCGCCGGTGGTGTCCACTTGCTCTTCGAGCTGGGCGCCGGCCTGGCACAGTTCCTCCAGCAGGCGGGTGGCGCCCTCCTCGATGCGTCCGACAACCTTTGCGGCACTGGTGTCCATCTGCTCCGCCAGCGCCATAGAAGCCCCTTCCATCTGTTTGCGCACACGGGCGCTGACGTGCTGGGCACGCTGCAGCACTTCCGTGGCGGTTTTTTCCATGCTTGTGGCCATCTCGCCGGTGGTGGCGCCGAGGTAGTCTTCCAGCTCGGCGCGCGCCTTCGCCACGTTGTGCAGGAAAGTGCCGGAAACGGACAGCAGGTTTTCTTCCAGCGAGCCGCCCATTTCACGCAGTGAGGCGATCACCTTCTCGCCGCTGCCGCTCATGCGTTGTTGCAGCTCCGCCGCCAGTTGTTCCAGTCGTTCACCGGTGGCATTGCCCGTTTCCTGTAGTTGAGAGGCAGCCAGTTGCGCGGCGTGGGTCAGGGCGCTGGTGTGCTGCTCCAGCATGGCGCCGAGGCGCTGGGTGGTGTCCTGCAGGGTGGTGGTGAAGCTGGCGCCGGTTTCTTCCATGCGAGCGCTCACGACCTCACCTGTTTCCCCGAGCCGGCTGGAAAGGCTTTCGCCCGTTTCCTGCAAGCGTGCATGCAGGGTGTCGGCCAGTTCCATCAGGCTGCCGGAGAGCGCCGCCACGGAGCTTTCACCACGGCTCTGAACCTCCTGTACTGCGGCGTTCAGCGTGTCGGCGAAATGAGCGGAGACGTTCTCCATGCGATTGAAGAAGGCGGTGGTGGTTTGCTCAAGACGCTCCTGCGCCTGACCAGTGGCCGATTCCACAACTTCGTGCAGGTGCTGGCCGATGCTTTCCAGGCGGGTGTCCAGATCCTGTGTAAGCCCGGCCAGTTGCGTGCCGATGGCCTTGCCCGTCTCCTGCAGCACCTGGGTGGTGGCCTGCGTGGCCTGGGAGATGCTGTCATTGAGCGATTGCGACAGTTCGGCCACCTTGCCTCCGGCGTTTTCCACCGCGGCCTGCATGGCGGCAGCTGTCTCGCTGGCCGAGCGCTGCAACAGCTCCCTGTTGCCGTGGCTGGTGGTCTTGATGGTTTCGATGGCCTGCGCCGTCGCACCTTGAAGGGTTTCCGCCGTGTGGCTGGCGGCCTGGTTGATGGCCTGTGTGGTAGTTTCGCCGGTCTCGGCCAGCATTTCGCGCGCCTGGCTGGCTGCCTCGGCAATCTGCGCTTGCAGGACGGCAATTTCTTCCTGCAGCGCCTGCTGCTGTTCGCGGATGGTGACCAGCGATGCTTCAAGCGAGCTGCCCTGATCGGCAAACAGGGTGGCTACCTGATCACGGCCGTCAAGCAGCGAGGCGGTCAGGCTTTCCAGCCGGGCGGTTTCTTCCTGCAGAGCCTGGGTGCCGGCTCGGGCCTTGGTGGCGGCTTTCTCCAAAGTGTCGAGAACGTTATTTGCAGAGTCGCGCAAGGTGGCTTCCACCTGCGCCAGCTTGCCGGTGGCGGTTTCGGCGCTGTGTTCCAGCCGCCTGGTGCTCTCGTCCAGTTGCTGGAGCAACGGCACGGTTTCCTGATGCAGCGCCTGGCCGATTTCCGTCAACGTCCGGCGTTGCGCGGCCAATCCGGTCATCAACGCATTGATGCGGTCTTCGCTCTCGCCAAGGGCGTGCTCGATGGCGCCTACTTCCTGTTGCGCAGCCTGATGCACCTTGTGTGCCCGTTCCACCGTGTGTTCCAGCCGTTCCAGAAGCTGGCCAATCTCTGCCTGCAGGGTAGCGCCGGCCTGCTGTACCCGTTCGGCCTCGCCACTGACGGGCGTCTGGGTCAGGTTCAGGGTTACCTGTGCCAGTGTTTCCGAAACCAGCCGCATGTGCTGCGCCCGGCGGAACAGGGCTGCCGCACCCCATGCCAGGGCGATGGGCATCAGCCATGTGGCCAGCGCCTGGGCGATGAATGTCAGCCCCTGTGGGCCAGCAGGCTCGGGCAGGGCCCTGATCTGCGGCGCGTAGATGAATGCCGCCAGCAATGTCCATGCCACGCTGGCCACCAGGGCCAGCATCAGCGGTGTGGCCGGCGGACGTTGGTGCAGCCGGGCGATGAGGGCGGCAGTGGCGGCGTCGTTCTGGTTGGCCGCGCCGGGCCGTGCCGCATGCATGGCGGGGGCCGGCTGCTGTGCTTGCGTGGCTGTCTGCTGTTGCGCCGGTGTGCCTTGCTGGTTGTTCGGCTGAGCCATCGTAGTGTGTCCCTGATCGTTCCGTACCGTGGCCATGCCAAGGGGGCAGCAAACATGCAGTAGCCCATGCCGCAATGCCCGCGCTTCGCCCACAGGCATCAGGCTGGTGGCGCAAGCCCCCTTTTCCCAACTGTATTCTTATCCTGTTGCAACGCCGGGGTGGCGTTGTTCGTATATAAATGGTTAACGGCCATGGAACGGCATTGTGGGACGTGAGTCAATGTGCGTGATGTCATTTGGGGCGCGGCGCTTCTTTGTCGCGTGAACAGGGTCTGCCGGTGGCATTCACGTCTCATTCATCATCTCGTGGTGAAATTGCGATATGGCTTGCTGTCGCGTCGTGTATGGACGCGGCCAATGATTGGTGAGGATGTGCCATGTCAATGCCGGCAAGGAAAGTGTGCGAGGACGGCGGCGCGGCGTTCCATCTGGCGGATTTCATCGATTTCGCCCACCTGGAGCGCTACACCATGGGCGAGCCGCAATTGACGGAAGAGCTGCTGAGCCTGTTCTGCGCGGAGGTGCGTGCCTTCCGGTTGACTGGAGATGCTGTGGCGCAGCGGCAGGCCGTGCACCGTTTGAAGGGGGCAGCGCGGGCCATTGGCGCGTTTCCGCTGGCCGATGCCGCGGCCTGGCTGGAGGAATTGCTGCATGCAGCCGCGCCGGAGGAAGATCTGCGCGATGCGCGGCTTGACCTGATGGCCCGGCTGGAGGCTCTGAAGGATGCCTGCCAGCGCTGGAAACAGGCTGTTCATGGCTGAACATGCTTGCCGATTCTTCATTTCGTCTTTCAGCACGGCTGTGCAAGACCGTTTGACAAAGGCTGCCAGTTTGCCCATAGCCCTGCTCGAAAGTTGTGCAGGGAAGCGGGCCGGAGCCGCGCGCTTCCGTGCAAGCACAACACAACACGCAAACTGGAGAGAACAGCCTGCAATGGTGAAGATCGTTTTCGTCGATCCGGACGGCAAGCGCCACGAGGTGGATGCCGAGGAGGGCATGACGCTGATGGAAGCGGCGGTGAAGAACATGGTGCCGGGCATCGACGCCGATTGCGGCGGGGCCTGCGCTTGCGCCACCTGCCATGTCTACGTGGAGCCGTCGTGGAAGGATAAGATGGCGGCGCTGTTCGAGCGCTCCGAGGCGGAAGAGGACATGCTGGATTTCGCCTTCGACGTGCGCGAAAACTCGCGGCTGTCGTGTCAGATCAAGGTAACGTCGGAGATGGAAGGGCTGGAATTGCAAGTGCCCGAGCAACAGGGCTGAACCATGTCCACTCCGGCCAACACCAACGAGTACGACATCATCGACACCCAGGCGCTGATCATCGGTGCCGGGCCGGTGGGTCTGTTCGCGGTGTTTCAGTTGGGCATGGTGGGCATCTCCGCCCACGTGCTGGACATCCTGCCACGCGCCGGCGGGCAGTGCGTGGAGCTGTATCCCGACAAGCCGATCTTCGACATTCCCTCCCAGCCTCGCATCAGCGGCGGCGAACTGATCGAGCGGTTGCTGCAGCAGGCTGCTCCCTTCGAGCCGACATTCCATTTCAAGGAATCCGCACAAACTCTTGAAAGAATTCCCGAAGATCAGGGGGGTGGTTTCATCGTTGCCAGCGCATCGGGCAAGCGCTTCCGCGCGCCGGTGGTGGTAATTGCCGCTGGGGGCGGGGCCATCGCGCCAAAGCGCCCACCGCTGAAGGGGCTGGAGGAGTTCGAGGAAAAATCGGTGTTCTATGCGGTGCGTGAGCCACAGATGTTTCGCGGCAAGCGTATTGTCGTGGCGGGGGGAGGCGACTCGGCGCTGGACTGGGCCATTGAGCTGGCGCCGCTGGCGCGGCATCTGACCCTGCTGCACCGGCGCGAGGAGTTCCGCGCCGCGCCGGCTTCCGTTGCGAGGATGCGGGAGATGGTGGTGGCGGGCGAGATGGACTTCCGCCTCGGGCAGATTGCCGGGCTGGTGGGCGAGAATGGCGTACTGCAGGCGGTGCGGGCGCGCCATGCGGGCGAGACGTTCGATATTGCGGCGGATGTGGCGCTGCTGTTCTTCGGCCTGGCCGGGCGGTTGGGGGCGCTGGAAAAGTGGGGATATGAGCTGCGCGGCGGGCGCATCGTGGTGGATACGCAGGCGTTCGAGACATCCATTCCCGGCGTGTTCGCCATTGGCGACGTGTGCGACTATCCCGGCAAGCTGAAGCTCATCCTGTCGGGCTTTCACGAGGCGGCGCTGATGGCGCAGAAAGCGGCGAAATATGTCTTCCCCGACCGGCACATCGCCTTCGAGCACAGCACCTCCTCATCCATTCTGGCCGAAAAGCTGGGGCAGGGCTGACATACAAGCCTTGCATCATCCTTGCGGTGGCCATGGGTGTGTGCATGAACTGGTGGCATGGCATTGAAGCACCTGCAGGAATGGTTGATGCGCCCGGCGCTGGATCATGTCTGCGCCATCGGCCCCGTCATGCGCAATCGCCAGCGTGTGGTGCCGCGGGCGCGCGGCGTGGTGCTGGAGCCGGGCATCGGCACGGGGCTGAATCTGCCGCTGTATGATGCTGGCGCCGTGCGCCATGTCATCGGCATCGATCCTGCCGCGCCGTTTCTCGATCTTGCCCGGCAGCGCGCCGAACAGGCGCGTGTGAGCGTGGAGCTGGTGCAGGGTTCCGCGGAGGCGCTGCCACTGCAGGACAACAGCGTCGATACCGTGCTGCTGACCTACACCGGCTGTTCCATTCCCGATCTGGATGCCGCGCTGGCGGAATTCCGCCGCGTGCTGAAGCCGGACGGCCAGTTGCTGTTCTGCGAACATGGCCGCGCCGCACAGCCGCGCGTGGCGTGTTTTCAGGATCTGGTCAATCCGCTGTGGCGCCCGCTGGCGGGTGGCTGCAATCTCAACCGTGATTTCCCCGCTCACCTGAATCAGGCCGGGTTCGAAGTGGCGGACATGGACACCTTCTACCTGCTGCCACGCCCCAAGTCTGTTACCTGGCATTTTCTCGGCGTGGCCCGCCCACGGTGATGTAAAGTCTACAAGTGAAGAGTGTGGGCGGGGCAGGGGGGTGGTTCAGTCCTCCAGCGGCAGGGAGACGAGGCCATCGGCCAGCTTCGGCTCGAACCAGGTGGACTTCGCCGGCATCACCTCGCCGGCCTCGGCCACGCGCATCAGGTCGTCCATGCTGGTGGGGTGCAGGGAGAAGGCAACGGCCATCTCGCCGCTGTTCACCCGGTGCTCCAGCTCGGCCAGACCGCGCATGCCGCCGACAAAGTCGATGCGCTCGTTGGTGCGCGGGTCATCGATGCCGAGGATGGGCGCCAGCAGATTGTCCTGCAGGATGCTCACGTCCAGCCGTTTCAGCGGATCGTTCTCGTTGATCAGGCTGGCAGGCGCGCGCAGGCGATACCACTGGCCGTTCAGATACATGCCGAACTCGCCACGCTGTTCGGGCTTGACCGGCGCAGCGGATGGCTCCAGCTCGAACACTTCACCGATGCGGTGCAGGAATTGCTCTTCGGTCATGCCGTTCAGATCCTTCACCACGCGGTTGTAGTCGAGGATCTTCATCTGCGCGGCGGGGAAGGTAACGGAGAGAAAGCGCCGCCAGGGGGCATCGAGATTGTCCGGCTCCTGCGCGGCGCGCGCAGAGCACACACGCGAGGCCGCCGCGGAGCGGTGGTGGCCATCGGCGATATACAGCGCCTCTTCGGCCTCGAAGGCATCGGTGATGCGGCGGATGAGGTCTGCATCGCGCACGATCCAGACCTGATGGCGGATGCCGTCATCGGCCAGCGCATCCATGTCCGGCGTGCCTTGTGCGGCCTCTTCCAGCAGGGCGGCGATGGCGCCGGCCTCGTCGCGTGCGGCCAGCATCACCGGACCGGTATGCGCGCCCACCGCCTCGACCTGGCGCACGCGGTCGTCTTCCTTCACCGGACGGGTGTGCTCGTGCTTGCGGATACGGTTGGAGTCGTAATCGGCCACCGAGGCGGCGGCGATGATGCCCGTCTGCACATGCGCGTTGCCATCCGGCTGCGGCCAGGTAAGGCGATAGACATAATAGACCGGCTCGTTCTCGCGTTCGATGACGCCTTCGTGCAGGAAATGCCGAAAGTTTTCCGCAGCCTTGGCATAGACCTCCGGGGCGTAGGGGTCGATGCCCTCGGGCAGGTCGATTTCCGGCTTCGATACATGCAGGAAGCTGTAAGGCCGGCCTTGCGCGCGCTGGCGGGCTTCCGCGGAGTTGAGCACGTCATAGGGTGGAGCGATGACGTCTGCCTCGCGGCCCCTGGCGGGGCGAATGCCTCTGAATGGTGCGATGATGGTCATGATACGTGTGGCTTTCCCGTGGCTGATCATTGATTGCTGCGGAGCCTTTTAGCACGGCGACACGGCGCGGCAAGTGTGAGGCATGGCCGGGCTGTTCGTCAGATCGTCAGGAAGTCATATGTGGCATCCGCGAACAGATCGCCAGGCATGCCATGCAGCCTCTTCCTGGCCACATCGATGGCCTGTGCCGATTCATCGATGCCGATCCAGCGCCTGCCCAGCTCCTGTGCGGCCAGCAGCGTGGTGCCGGAGCCGCAGAAACAGTCCATGACAATGCTGTCCGGCGCGGAAGAAGCCGAGACGATCAGCTTCAGCATTTCCAGGTTCTTCTCGGTGGGATACAGCGGATACTGCGGGTCCTTGAACGTCCAGATGTCCTGCACGCGCTTGCCGGCCTTTTCATCGGCATAGACCTTCTTGCGGGGATTGCCGTTTTTCGACCACTCGATCAGGCCGCTTTCGTCCCAGCGCTCCAGCGTGGCGACATCGGTGCGCCAGTGCCGCCCCTTGGGTGGCAACATGCCGCGGAACGGCCTGCTCGATTCGCCATTGGCCGTTTCGCCCGGTGCGTGAATGGGTACGGTCGTGTAGCGCCGCCCATCGGCATCGACCTTGGGGAACAGCCGGGCAATGTCATTCTCGTCGTAAGGCACGTGAGGGTCGTTCCAGATCATGTCGTCCGTCTTGGAGTAGAACAGGATCATGTCCTTCATGTTGCCATAGCCCTTGCGCCTGAAATTCTTCGGATTGCATTTGATCCTGGTGATATCGTTGCGAAAATTTTCCACGCCGAATATCTCGTCCATCATCACTTTCACGTAATGGCCGATCTTGCAGTCGATATGCAGATAGATGCTGCCCCTGTCGGAGAGCAGCTCGCGGACGAGAGCGATGCGTTCCTTCAGGAAAGCAAGGTAACGGCTGCCGGACAATTTGTCCGAATAGGCAATCCTGCCGTTTCTGGTCTGGCTGACGGCATTGGCGCGCTCATCGTCCATGAAGAAGTTCATGTTGGTGGCAAAGGGTGGATCGACATACACCAGATCGATACTGCCCCACAGGCCATATTCCTCGGCAATGGCCGGCATGGCTGTCAGGTTGTCTCCCAGCACCAGCAGGTTCTTGTGCATGCTCATGCCGCTGCCTCTCACAACTGATAGAGAAATTCGCGCAGCAACAGCGCGCTCATGATGTTGTATCCGCCAAGCTCGTCTGTCAGCATCCGATACATCTTGTTGTTACCGCGGATGTAGAGCACACCGTCGAGAATGGCCACGCGCACGGCTCTTGCCGGTGCTTTCAACATGGTCACGGCATCGTTGAACTGGGCATTCTGATGGCCGCCAAAGTCGGTCAGGAACTTTGCCTCGCCAATGACATATGTGCCATTGAACCTGGCGATGAAATCCAGCCCCTTGCTGCCCTTGTAATCCAGTTTCTCGCGGGCGAAGTGAAGCATCTGGGCATCACCGGCATCGAGGAT
>JAJRRZ010000288.1 GCA_024279045.1 Alphaproteobacteria bacterium | reverse complement strand
TTTCCCAACAAGGAAGCCGCCAAGGCCGCCAATAATGGTGCATTCCCGCCTGATCTGTCGCTGATTATCAAGGCGCGTGAGGGCTGGTACTATCCTTGGTATGTCTCGCCCATCATCAAGCTGTTCAAGGGTAATGGCGGGGCGGAATATGTGCGTTCGCTTGTTTCCGGCTATGCGGACCCACCCAATGGCGAAGAGCGTGAAGGGCTGAACTACAACCCCTACTTCCCCGGCCACTGGATCGCCATGGCGCCGCCGTTGAGTGATGATGCCGTGGAATACAAGGACGGAACGCCGGCAACGGTGAAGCAAATGGCCACCGACGTTGCGGCCTTCCTCGCCTGGGTCTCCATGCCCAAGATGGAGGAGCGCAAGAAGATCGGCCTGATGGCCATGCTCTACCTGCTGGTGTTCACGCTGCTGATGTTCATGGTCAAGCAGGCACTGTGGAGCCGCATCAAGCACTGATGCGCCACAGCGTTGTCCATGCACAACGATACCTCCAAAGGCCCGGCACGGTGCCGGGCCTTTGCCGTAAAGTCGGCACAATTATCCACCACATGCCGTTCAGCTCATATTCAGTCTGCCACGAATGCGTTGTGGCAAGCCTGTGAACGAAATGTTTCGAAAGTCATGACAAAATCCATCAGATGCACCCCCATGAAGAAGACCGGAATCATTGTTGCCTGCGGCTGTATCGCACTGGCCGCATGGGCCATGTCCAGCGCCTCGCGGGCGGCTGACAGGAAGGTGTCCTCCCACGAGCTGCGGCAGATGTTTCCCGGCCAGTTCCGCGCCCAGGTGCGCGGCTATGACGTGCGTTTCATCGCCAGCCGCGACGGCAGCCTGAAAGGCATCTATGGCGGTTTCACCGATTCTGGCCGCTGGAGCGTGCGCGGCAGCCGCCTGTGCATCATGCTGCGGGACTGGCTTGACGGAAAGACCCGCTGCGCCGCCGTCAAGCGTGCCGGCAAGGGCACCTACCTGGCTGGCGACATCCGCTTCCGCCGCATGTAATTGCGGGCGCAGCCCACGCAAAACCATGGTCTTGCCATCGGCTTGACGCCCGCTGCGCCTTGCGGCACTTCTCCCGTCAGCAACATCGGCAAAGGCGGGAGAGCATTTTCATGGTCGAAACGAAATCTGCGGTGCTGGGCATCATCGGCGGCTCGGGTCTGTATGGGCTGGAGCTGGAAAACGCCCGCTGGCAGCGGGTACAAACCCCTTGGGGCGAGCCGTCGGATGAATTTCTCGTCGGTGAACATGCCGGACTGAAGGTGGTTTTTCTGCCACGCCATGGCCGCGGACATCGCATCCCGCCCTCGGAGATCAACTACCGCGCCAACATCGACGCCATGAAGCGCCTTGGCGTTACCGACCTGGTATCGCTCTCCGCCTGTGGTTCATTCCGTGAGGAACTGTCTCCCGGCACCTTCGTGCTGGTGGATCAATTCATCGACCGCACCCGCAACCGTGCATCGAGCTTCTTCGGCACCGGTTGCGTGGCCCATGTGAGCATGGCGCAGCCCGTCTCCACCGCCCTGGCCGACCGCATCGAGGCCGCCTGCAAGGCCGAAGGCCTGAAACATCACCGCGGCGGCGCCTATCTGGCCATGGAAGGTCCGCAGTTCTCCACCCTGGCAGAGTCGCACATGTATCGTTCCTGGGGCTGCGACGTCATCGGCATGACCAACATGCCCGAAGCGAAGCTGGCCCGCGAGGCGGAGATCAAATACGCCACCGTCGCCATGGTAACCGACTATGACAGTTGGCACGAGGAGCACGGCGAGGTGGACATTACTGCCATTCTGCAGGTGATGAAGGCCAACATGGAAAATGCCGCACGCCTGGTGCGGCGCCTGCTGGCCGACTTCCCGCGCCGGTTCGAACCATGTCCCACCGGCGCGCACGAGGCGCTGGAGCATGCCATCATCACCGCCCCGGAAGCGCGCGACCCGGCCCTGCTGGAAAAACTCGACGCCATTGCGGGCCGCGTGTTGAATGCCAGGTGAACGGCGGCATCACATCCGGTTCATTGGAAGAATGCAGGTGTCAGGACGCCTCGCGCAGTTGCTCTGCCGTTTGCAGATCCACCGACACCAGCCGCGAGACGCCCGGCTCCATCATGGTAACACCGAACAGGCGGTGCATGCGCGCCATGGTCAGCGGGTGGTGGGTGATGATCAGGAAATCCGTCGGCGCGCGCTTCAGCATGTCGTCCAGCAGATTGCAGAAGCGTTCCACGTTGTGCTCGTCCAGCGGCGCATCCACCTCGTCGAGCACGCAGATGGGCGAGGGATTGACCAGAAACACCGCGAAGATCAGCGCCAGCGCGGTAAGCGTCTGTTCGCCACCGGACAGCAGCGACAGCGTCTGCAACCGCTTGCCCGGCGGCTGCGCGAAAATCTCCAGCCCGGCCTGTAGCGGGTCATCGGACTCGATCAGCTCCAAGTGCGCCTTGCCACCACCGAACAGGGTGGTGAACAGCGCGGTGAAGTGGCGGTTGACCTCCTCAAATGCCTCCAACAGGCGCTTGCGGCCCTCGCGGTTGAGACTGGAGATAACGCCGCGCAGCTTGTCCACCGCCTGCTGTACGTCGTCGCACTCGCTGGCCAGCTTCTGAAGCTCCTCGCGGGCCTCGTTCAGCTCCGTCTCGGCGCGCAGGTTCACCGCGCCCAGCCGCTCGCGCGCGCTGCGGGCGGTGTTCAGCGCGCGCTCAAGCTCTACGCGGTCGGGACAATCTTGTTCCGTCCACGATGTTTTCGCCAGCGCCTGCTGCGGCGTGCATTGCAGCCGCTCACGCAAGGCGGCAACAGCCTCCTGCAGGCGCTGTTCGGCATTTTGCGCGCGTTCGCGCACCACCGCCAGTGCCGCCTTGGCATCGGCCAGGCGGGTTTCCGCCTCGCGCCAGTCGCGCTCCTTTTCCAGCAGGGTGCGCTCCGCCTCGGCCAGCGCATCGCTCGCCGCCGCGGCCTGCTGTTCCGCCTCCTTCAGGGTGGCGAAGAGCTTCTCGCGCCTGTCGCCGAAGCTGTCCGGCGCGTTGGCCAGTTCCTGTTGCTGGCGGCGCAGCTTGTCCAGCCGCTGCTGCAACTCCGCGCGATGCTGCCCGGCGCGCTGCTGGCGACGTTGCCAGTCGTCGCGCTCGCGGCGCAGGCGAGCGATGCGCTCCGCGCGCAAGCGGGCTTCATTGTCCAGCGCGTCCAGCGCCTGACGGGCATTGCGCTCTGCGCTGCGGGCCTCGTCCAGCGCCGCTTGCAGCCGGCTGACCTCCTCGCGCAGGGCATCGGCGGGCTGCAGCGCGGCCTGTGCCGCTTCCGCCTGTTGCAACGCCTCTTCAGCCGCAGCCGTCTCCTGTTGCAGGCGCTGTTCGGTGGCCTCGAAGGCCGCCAGCTCGCGCTGCACGCCTTCGGCCTGCTGGCGTTGGCGCTCCAATTGGCGGCGGGCATCTTCCAGTGCGCGGCGGGCCGTGCGCTCCGCCTCGCGCGCTTCGCCAGCCTCGCGCCGCGCCTTTTCCAGTGCTTCGCGAGCCTTTGCCCGCGCCTGCTCGGCCTGTTCGAAGGCGGCTTGCGCCTGCTCCTCCTCGCGGCGCAGTTCATCGAGCCGGTTGCGCGCCTGCAGACGGCGGGCAGCCGCCGTGGGGGCCTCGTGTGCGGCGGTGAAGCCATCCCAGCGCCACAGATCGCCCTTGCGGGTAACCAGCCGCTGGCCGGGCTGCAGGGCCGGTTGCAAGGTGTGCCCGAGCATGGCGTTGTCCACCACGCCGATGGACGCCAGGCGGCGTTCCAGTGCCGGCGGCGCATCGACGAAATCGGCCAGCGGTGCGGTGTCCTTCGGCAGGGCGGGCATGTCCATCGGTGGCAGCGCACGCCAGTGGGCGGCGGCCTTCTCGTTCAGTCCGGCCTCCGCATCATCGCCCAGCGCAGCGGCCAGCGCCGCCTCGTAGCCGGATTGCACCTTCAGCGAATCCAGCACGCTGGTGGCGGCGCCACTGTCTGTGTCGGTGCCCAGCATTTTCTCGATGGTGGATATTTCGGCACGCAGTGTATCCAGTGCGCGTTGTCGTTCGTGGGCCTCGCCACGGGCCTGTTCCAGCGCCTCGCGGGCGGCCTGTTCGGCGGCGGCGCTGGCGGCAGCCTGTTCCTCGGCCTGTCGCACGGTCTGCTCGGCCTCGGCGACGGCGCTGGCCAGCGCTTCCAGCCCGCTGGCCTGCGCCTTCTCTCGCACTGCGCGCAGCTTCCCGGCCAGCGCCTCGCGCTCGGTATCGAGGCGCTGCTTGCGCCGCTGCGCCTCCTCCAGGCGCCGGCGCAAGGCAGCGTCTTCTGCCTCGCGCTCGGCCAGCCGGGCACGGGCGACATCTAGCTTTTCCTGCGCTGCGGCGGTGGCGGCCTCGGCCTGTTGCAGAGCGGCGGCCAGCTTGTCGCGCTGGCCGGCATCTTCGCCTTGTGCCTCGACCTCGGCCAGTTCGGCGGAGATGCGCTCGATGGCTTCCGTGGCTTCCTTCGCATCTTCGGCCAGACGCGCAAGATCACGCTCGGCTTGCTCGATGCGTTCGGCCAGTTCGCGGCGGCGCGCGGCAGCGGCCTTTTCCTGGCGCGACAGCCCCTCCAGCTCCAGCTTGATGCGCTGCACGGCGGCGGCCTTTTTCGCGGCTGCCTCACGCAAGGGGGCGATCTTTTCCTTCAGCAGATCCACCTCTTTCGCCAGCAGCGATGCCTGATACACGGCGTCAGCCTGGGCGGTGGTGGCGGCATTCTGTTCGGCCTCGGCTCGCTGCTGCTGCTCCGCCGCCTCGCGCCAGTTGCGCCACAGCAGCGCGGCTTCATGCTGGCGGATGGAGTCGGAAAGTTCGCGATAACGCGCTGCCTGGCGGGCCTGGCGGGTGAGGCTGTTCACCTGTTGCTCGAGTTGGGCGAGCACATCTTCCAGCCGGGCGAGGTTCTGCTCCGCGGCGTTGAGTTTCAGCTCCGCTTCGTGGCGGCGGGTGTAGAGACCAACGATGCCGGCTGCCTCTTCCAGCAGTCGGCGGCGGGCCTGCGGTTTGGCGTTGATCAGCTCCGAGATGCGGCCCTGGCGCACCAGCGCCGGAGAGCGCGCGCCTGTGCCGGCATCGGCGAACAGCAATTGCACATCCCGGGCGCGCACTTCACGCCCGTTGATGCGGTAGGTGGAGCCTTTCTCGCGCATGATGCGGCGCGAGACCTCGATGGCGTCGAACTCTTTCCAGGGTTCCGGGGCGCTGCGGCTGGTGTTGTCCAGCGTCAGCGTTACCTCGGCGAAGGCGCGCGCCGGGCGCTGGGCGGAGCCGGCGAAGATGACATCATCCATGGCCGAGGCGCGCATGCTTTTCGAGGAGTTTTCGCCCATCACCCAGCGCAGGGCTTCCAGCAGGTTGGACTTGCCGCAG
>JAJRRZ010000287.1 GCA_024279045.1 Alphaproteobacteria bacterium | reverse complement strand
TTCTTTGCCACCAGCTCGTTCTTCAGGGTTACGTATTTGGGCATGCCGTTTTCGTAGGGCGGGTAGTCTTCGCCCTGGATCAGCGGGATGAGGTATTCGCGGCAGGCGTCGGTGATGCCGAAGCCGTCCTCGCTGATGAATTCGCGCGGCATCATCTTCTCCACGTTGGCTACCTCCGACAGCGGGGCCTCGCCAATCTCCCATTTGTAGGGGTTGGAGGAGACGCGGTCGATGGTCGGCATGATGGAGTTCTTGCCCTCCAGCGCCTTCTCAACGGCGGCCTGGCCCACGGCATAGGCCTGATCAACGTCGGTCTTGCTGGCCAGGTGCCGGGCGGCGCGCTGCAGGTAGTCGGCCACGGCCCAGTGATACTTGTAGCCCAGCGCGTCCTTGATCATGTTGGCCACCACCGGTGCGGCGCCGCCAAGCTGGGCGTGGCCGAAGGCGTCGCGCGTGCCCTGCTCGGCAAGGAAGCGGCCATCGGGCCACTTGCAGCCCTCGGAGACCACCACGGTGCAGTAGTCGTATTTCTCCACGTTCTCCTTCACCTTGGCGAAGAAGGCCTCCTGGTCGAACTCCACCTCCGGGAACAGGATGACGACGGGAATGTCCGTCGTTTCATCGGAGGCCAGGCCACCGGCGGCGGCGATCCAGCCGGCGTGGCGGCCCATCACCTCCAGCACGAAGATCTTCGTGGAGGTCTTGGCCATGGAGCGCACGTCGAAGCTGGCCTCGCGCGTGCTCACGGCAATATACTTGGCCACGGAGCCGAAGCCGGGGCAGTTGTCGGTGATCGGCAGGTCGTTGTCCACGGTCTTGGGCACGTGGATGGCCTGCACGGGAAAGCCCATCTTCTCCGAAAGCTGGGAGACCTTGTAGCAGGTGTCCGCCGAGTCGCCGCCGCCGTTGTAGAAGAAGTAGCCGATGTCGTGCGCCTTGAAGACCTCGATGAGGCGCTCGTATTCGCGCTGGTTCTCCTCCAGGCTCTTCAGCTTGTAGCGGCAGGAGCCAAAGGCGCCAGATGGCGTGTAACGCAGGGCGGCGATGGCCTCGTCGGATTCCTTGCTGGTGTCGATCAGCTCCTCGGTCAGCGCGCCGATGATGCCGTTCTTGCCGGCGTAGACGGTGCCGATCTTGTCGGAGTGCTTGCGGCAGGCCTCGATGACGCCGCAGGCGGAGGCGTTGATGACGGCGGTAACGCCGCCGGACTGAGCGTAAAAAGCGTTCTTCGGCATGTGTGGTTCCCCTCGGATGAACTCTGTTCACAGAATTGGCGCGTGCTCGCGGCGCGTGCTACGAGCATTGCTGAGAGCAGGTGTTAGCGAAAGGAGCGGCGGTTGTGAAGAGCGGCAGGGTGGCGCGGCTGTGGATGACGGTGGCAGGGCTGGTGGCGCTGGCCGGCTGGCTGCTGACAGGGATTGCTGGTGCAGCGTGGGCGGAATCGGAGCCGGTTAAAACGCCCGCCGCTGTGCCGGAGAATGGTTGCGCGGAGGTGGTGTTCGGCGGGGCGCGGTTCGTGGCGTGCCGGTTCGATGTGCGGCGCCATCAGGTGCGCACCTTTCTGGTGGATGAAAAGGGCGCGGTGTTCGGCACGCTGTGGCGACTGGACGACTGGCTGAAGGCGCGCAGGCTACGGCTGCTGATGGCGATGAACGGCGGCATGTTCACCGAAGCGCAGCAACCGGCGGGGCTGTATGTGGAAGGCGGGCGCGAGGTGAAGGGCATCAACCTCCGGCGCGGGCGTGGCAACTTTCACCTGATGCCCAATGGCGTGTTCTGGGTGCGGGGGCAGCGCGCCGGGGTGATGGAATCGCGGCGCTTCGCCAGGCTCTACAGGCGCGGACGGCTGAAGCCGGATTTCGCTACGCAATCGGGGCCGATGCTGGTGATCGACGGGCGGCTGCATCCGCGCTTTCGCGCCGCGTCCGATTCGCTGAAGATCCGCAATGGCGTGGGCGTGCGGCGCAAGGGGCGGGAGGTGGTGTTCGCCATCAGTCTGGACAGGGTGAACTTTCACACCTTCGCGCGGCTGTTTCGCGACGGCTTCGGGGTGCGCAACGCGCTGTTTCTGGATGGCAGCGTCTCGCGCCTGCGCACGCCGGAAATGAGCATTGGCGGCTTCTTCGGCGGCGGCATCGGGCCGATCGTGGCGGTGGTGGAGAAGGAAGGAGACAGAAGCGCGGAGAAGAAGGGCGGTGAGGTCGCACAATAGCTCTGTGCGTATGTAGTCAGTAGTGTTGAGAATTGCAGAATCAGCGCAGCAGGTGGTCGAGGCGGGGGAGGTGGGCGGCGCCGCGGGCGGCGAGGAAATCCCACAGTGCCGCCGCGGTGGGCAGCAGGTGTTTTTCCTTGCGGCGCACCACCTGCCACTGGCGCATCAGCGGCAGGCCCGGTGCGTGGATCAGCCCCAGGCGGCCTTCCTCCAGCTCGTGGGCAACCGTGTGGGCGGAAATGAGCGCAATGCCGAGGCCGGCCATGACGGCCTGCTTGATGGTTTCGTTGGAGCCGATCTCCATGCCCACGTTCGGCTCGATGTCCAGCCGGGCAATGAGCCGTTCGGTGAGTGCGCGGGTGCCGGAGCCGCGCTCGCGCAGCAGGAAGGTTTCGTGCGCCAGCTCGGCGGGTTGCACACGCTGGCGTCCGTTGAGCGGATGATCCGGCGGGCAGACCAGAACATGCGGGTGCGGGCCGATGATGGAAGATTGCACGGGAAAGTCGCGCGGCGGGCGGCCCATGATGGCGAAGTCCAGCTCGTAGTCGGCCAGGCGGCGCACGGTGGCGTCGCGGTTGCCGACGAACAGGCGCATTTCCACCTCGCGGTGTTCGGCGCGGAAGCCGGCCAGGGCGGCGGGAGCGAAATATTTCGCCGTGGATACCACGCCAACGCGCACCAGGCCGGTGTGGGCGTGCAGCATGTTTTCCAGGGTCTCGGCGGAATCCTTCAGGATGCCGTCGATCTGGTGCGCCGCGTCGAGCAGCACATGGCCGGCCTCGGTGGGGCGCATGCCGTCGGAAGTGCGCTCCAGCAGCGGCACGCCGGCGTTTTGTTCAAGCTGCTTCAGTTGTAGCGACACCGCTGGCGGGGTAACGTTCAATTGTCGCGCGGCGGCGGCGACGGAACCGGTATCCACCGTGGCGGCCAAGGCGCGCAACTGGCGCAGGGTTACATTGCGCAGGCTGGTGGGCATGGTTCGTCCGCGAGTTGCTGAGTACAGGTGCCGTGCAGGCCACGTTGACGTGGCAATGCTTATCGTTCAGTTTTTCTGATGTCAAAGGCAAGATAATTCAAATTTACTTTTGGCGGTGCCTGAGTCAGTCTCCGCCGCGTGAACGTGGCCGCGGCCTGTGGGTAATGGGTGTGTGCCAGCGGGGCAAATCGTCCCAGCCCGGCGCGGAGCGTATTGCAAGCGGGGCGCGCCTGCTGCTAAGGCAGGCGAAAAAGTGGCACGCAGGCCCGGTTGGCGGCAGATCGTGCAACAGGATGACAGGCAGGGCAGTTGCCGACTGCCAGAATGGCCTTTTCCGCATTTCGGGGAAAAGCGGTGTGGCCTTGTATTGGCGCAAACGGATATCAGGGTGGGCATGAGCGATTTCATCACGCTGGAAGATTGGCTAAGCAAGGCCTGTGCCGGAGATGCTGCGCGGCAGGCTGCCGGGGAAACGCTGCTGAAGCTGGCGGCGGCGGCGCGCGATGTGTCGCGCATGGTGGCGCGCGGGCCGATGGACGAGGCCGTGGCCGGGGTGTCGCGGCAGGAGCGTCCCGACAAGTTCGATGAAAAGGCCGGCGACATCTTCATGGCGGCGCTGGATGGTGCGCCGGTGGCGCGGATTGCGCGTGAGCGCGGCATGCTGCTGGAAGGGCAGGCGGGTGCGCCGGTGAGCTTGGCCATTGACGTGCTCAACGGTGTGCAGAACATCGTCGCCAACATCCCGACCGGCTCGTTTTTCTCGTTCCTGCCGGAGAAGGGCGAGGATACCTTCGCGCAGCCCGGCAGCGCGCAGGTGTGTGGCGGTTTCTTCATGTATGGGCCGCGCACGATGCTGGTTTTCTCCTTCGGGCAGGGCACGCAGGTGGCCAACATGGACCCGGAATCGGGGGTGTTTCACATCACCTCGGAAAACCGCACGTTGCCGGACATCGCGGCGCGGGAATACGCGGTGAATGCCTCGAACTACCGGTTCTGGGATTCGGCCATTCGCACCTATATCAATGACATGATCGACGGCGCCGACGGGCCGCGCGAGGCCGACTACAACATGCGCTGGGCATCGTCGCTGGCAGCAGAGACGGTGCGCATTCTCAACCGTGGCGGCATCTTCCTGTATCCGGGCGATGCACGCAAGGGCATGCGCGAAGGGCGCATGCGGCTGCTGTTCCATGCCAACCCGGTGGCGCTGGTGGTGGAGCAGGCCGGTGGCATGGCTACAGACGGTGAAAACCGCATCCTGGAAAAGTTGCCGCGCGAGCGGGCGCAGCGCACGCCGCTGGTCTTTGGCAGCGGCAACGAGGTGGAGCGGGTGAAGCGCTATTACGAACTGCCGGTGGGTGGTTCGCAGTCGCCGTTGTTCTCGCGGCGCGGGCTGTTCCGGTTCTGATCGGTCCGCAAGGCGCGGGGCGCAATTTTTCGGGGTTTCGAGCAACATTCGCATTTTGCAGGGACAAGCTGTTTCGGAGGGGTAGATGTCTGTCAAGCATCCCATCATTTCGGTAACCGGATCGTCCGGCGCGGGCACCTCCACGGTGAAGCGCACGTTCGAGCAGATCTTCCGCCGCGAGGGCATCAAGGCGGCCTATATCGAGGGCGATGCCTTCCACCGCTATGACCGCATGGCGA
This sequence comes from Alphaproteobacteria bacterium, assembly GCA_024279045.1. Taxonomy (GTDB): domain Bacteria; phylum Pseudomonadota; class Alphaproteobacteria; order Rhizobiales; family Aestuariivirgaceae; genus Thermopetrobacter. The sequence continues at coordinate 3,089 of JAJRRZ010000287.1, read as the reverse complement.
TGAAGGAAGCGATGAAGCGCGCGGAGGAAGAAGGCAACCTGCATTTCTCGCACTTCGGGCCTGAGGCCAACATTCTTGATGAGCTAGAGCGCACGCTGAAGCGCTATGCCGAAACCGGGGTGCTGCGCACGCGGCATTACGTGCATGACGATGAAGAGGCAGAGAAATACGGCACGCCGCCGGGCAAGTTCACCGAGTGGGAGGAGATTCCGGCGGAGGAATCGGACATCCTGTTGTATGAAGGCCTGCATGGCGCGGTGGTTACCGATGAAGTGGATGTGGCGCAGTATGCCGACCTGAAGATTGGGGTGGTGCCGGTGATCAATCTGGAGTGGATCCAGAAGATCCATCGCGACAAGAAGGAGCGCGGCTACACCACCGAGGCGGTTACCGACACCATCCTGCGGCGCATGCATGATTACGTGCACTACATCTGCCCGCAGTTCTCGCAGACGGATATCAACTTCCAGCGCGTGCCGACGGTGGACACGTCCAACCCGTTCATCGCCGAGTGGATTCCGACGGTGGGCGAGTCGATGGTAGTGATCCGCTTCAAGGATCCGCACGGCATCGATTTTCCGTATCTGCTGTCGATGATCAAGGACAGCTTCATGACGCGGGCCAATACGCTGGTGATCCCCGGCGACAAGCAGGATCTGGCCATGCAGCTTATCCTGACGCCGATGATCAACCGGCTGATCGAGCGCAAGCATCGCGCCATCTGAGCCATCGGGCGCGTATTGGCGCGTTGCCGCGCCAACGATGAGCGCGATCGAATGCACGAACGGACAATTGTCAGGGAGCCAGACAAACATGACCGCCAACCTGAAAGACATGGCCAATGCCATTCGCGCCCTTTCCATGGATGCGGTGCAGAAAGCCAACTCCGGCCATCCGGGCATGCCCATGGGCATGGCCGATGCCGCCACGGTGCTGTGGACGAAATTTCTGAAGTTCGATGCGTCTGCGCCGCATTGGGCCGATCGCGACCGTTTCGTGTTGTCGGCGGGGCATGGCTCGATGCTGCTGTATTCTTTGCTGTATCTCACTGGTTTCGAGCAGGCGACCATTGATGAGATCAAGAACTTCCGGCAGATCGGCTCGCGCATGGCGGGGCATCCGGAATATGGCCATCTGGATGGCGTGGAGGTTACCACCGGGCCGCTGGGCACGGGGCTGGCCACGGCGGTGGGCATGGCGCTGGCGGAGCGCATGCTGAATGCGCGCTATGGCGATGAGCTGGTGGATCACTACACGTGGGTGATTGCCGGCGACGGCTGCCTGATGGAGGGTGTCTCGCACGAGGCCATCGACCTGGCCGGGCACCTGAAGCTGAACCGGCTGATCGTGCTGTGGGACGACAACTCCATCACCATCGATGGCGCCACGGACGTGGCCACGTCGATGGATCAGCTGAAGCGTTTCGAGGCAGCGGGTTGGCGCACGCTGAAGTGCGACGGGCACGATTTCGATTCCATCGAGGCGGCGCTGGTGGAGGCGAAGAACTCCGACGCGCCGGTGCTGATCGACTGCAAGACCATCATCGGCTTCGGCGCGCCCAACAAGCAGGGCACGGAAGCCACCCACGGCGCGCCGCTGGGCGAAGACGAGATCAAGGCCGCGCGCGAGGCGCTGGGTTGGAATTATCCGCCGTTCGAGGTGCCGGAAGATGTACTCGATGCCTGGCGCGAGGCGGGCACCCGTGGCAAGGCCGAACGCGGGGCATGGGAAAGCCGCCTGAGCGCCTCGCCGAAGAAGGCGCAGTTCGAGGCGGACATGGCCAGCAAGGTGTCTGACGAGGCCTTGGCGGCGTTGAATGCCTTCAAGAAGCAACTGGCGGAAGAGAAGCCGAAGCTGGCCACGCGGCAGGCGTCGCAAAAGACGCTGGAGGTGCTCATTCCGGCGCAGGAGAACCTGGTGGGTGGCTCGGCGGATCTGACGCATTCCAACCTGACCATCGTGAAGGGCATGGAGTCGGTGAAGCCGGGTGATTATTCCGGGCGTTACATCCACTACGGCGTGCGCGAGTTCGGCATGGGTTGTGCGATGAACGGCATTGCCCTGCACAAGGGGTTCATCAACTATGGCGGCACGTTCCTGATCTTCTCCGACTTCATGCGCGGGGCCATTCGCCTGGCGGCGCTGCAGGGGCTGCCGGTAACCTATGTGTTCACTCATGACTCCATCGGTCTGGGCGAGGATGGTCCGACGCATCAGCCGGTGGAAATTCTCGCCGCGCTGCGCGCCATTCCCAACATGCGGGTGATCCGTCCGGCGGACGCGGTGGAAACGGCGGAAGCCTGGGCCGTGGCGGTGCAGTCGGAAAATACGCCAACGGCGCTGGCGTTGTCGCGGCAAGGGCTGCCGGCGGTGCGCACCGAACATACCGACGAGAACCTGGTGGCCAAGGGCGCCTATGTGCTGCGCGAGCCGGAAGGCGGGCGCGACGTAACGCTGATGGCTACCGGTTCGGAGGTGGAAACCGTCATGAACGCGGCGGTTGCACTGGCGGAAAAGGGCATCAAGGCTGCGGTGGTTTCCATGCCGTGCTGGGAGCTGTTCGAAGAGCAGGATGCAGGCTATCAGGCCAGCGTGCTGGGCGATGCGCCGCGGGTGGCGGTGGAGGCCGGCGTAGAGCAGGGCTGGAACAAGTGGATCGGCGACAATGGCCGGTTTGTCGGCATGCGCAGCTTTGGTGCTTCTGGCCCCGGTGGCGCGCTCTACGAGCATTTCGGCATCACCGCCGATGCCGTGGCCAAGGCGGCGGAAGAACTGGTTGGCAAGGCCTGAGCAGGCTGCCACGGTGCGAAATCATGTGAACAACAACAATCGAACGACAGGGAACTGACAACATGGCCATACGAGTAGCGATCAACGGTTTTGGGCGCATTGGGCGCAACGTGTTGCGGGCGGCGGTGGAGGCCGGGCGCGACGATGTGGAGTTCGTTGCGATCAACGACCTCGGCCCGGTGGAGACCAACGCGCACCTGCTGCGCTTCGACTCCGTGCACGGGCGCTTCCCGAACAAGGTGGAAACCACGGAGGATTCCATCATCATCGAGGGGCTGAACAACCCCATCAAGGTGTTT
>JAJRRZ010000017.1 GCA_024279045.1 Alphaproteobacteria bacterium | reverse complement strand
CCCGCACGGCCCGGCGCAGGTGTTCCGCCAGCAACTCCACCGGTGCGCCGTGTTGCAGGCATTCCAGCGCTTCCGTGAGCGCGTGCAGGGCATGGCGCAAGGCCTGGCGCTGCCGGGCGCGAGCAAAAAGCGCCGATTCCGCTTCGCCGAAGCGCGCGCGCACCGCCTCGCCCAGTCGTTGCAGAAGTGAATCGAGACCTGTTTCATCGTGGATGGATATGGCCAGCACGTGATCGTTTCGCGATGGAATCGAGCGGTCAAGGTCGGCCTTGTTCACCACCTCGATGACCTCCGTTGTCAATTCGGCGGGCAGTTCGGCCCGGCTCGGCACATCCACCGCCGCCATGCGGATGATGATGTCGGCCTCGCGCAACACCTCGCGCGCCCGGCGCATGCCGATGCGCTCGATGTCGTCCGCCGCATCCGCGCGCAGACCGGCGGTATCGGATATGATGACGGCAATGCCGTCGATATCCAGCCGCGCCTCCAGCACATCGCGGGTGGTGCCCGGCGTGTCGCTGACGATGGCGATATCGCGCCCGGCTAGCCAGTTCAGCAGCGACGACTTGCCCACGTTCGGCGGCCCGGCGATAACCACCCGCACCCCGTCGCGCAGGCGCTCCGCCGGGCGCGAGGCATCCACCGCCGCGGCAAGCTCCGCGGCCACCTCGCGCAGCCGCGCGGGCAATTGCTGTAAAGCTTGATCGGCCACGTCTTCCTCGTCGATGAAGTCGATAGCCGCCTCGGCCAGCGCCAGCACGGCGATCAGCGCTTCGCGCCAGCGCCCCACCTGTTGCGCCGCAGCGCCACCCAGCGCATGCAGCGCCAGCCGACGTTGCGCGGCGGTTTCCGCCGCCAGCAGGTCGGCCAGCCCCTCCACCTGCAACAAATCCATGCGCCCAGCCAGCAGCGCCCGGCGGGTGAACTCGCCGCGCTGCGCCGCGCGCAGGCCCTTCATGCCCGCCAGCGCCGCCAGCACCGCATCGATCACCGCCCGCGCGCCGTGGCAATGCAGCTCCACCATATCCTCGCCGGTGAAGGTGCCAGGGCCGGGCAGCCAGGCCACCAGCGCCTCATCGATCAGCTCGCCGGATTGCGGCTCGCGAAGCCGACGCAACACCAGCCGTCGCGGCTGCGGCAGATCGGCCCCGCACGTCAGCGCCCGCAACGCATCACCGGCACAAGGGCCGGACAGGCGGATCACCGCCACTGCCGCCACGCCTGCCCCGGAAGACAGCGCGAAGATGGTGTCATCGGCTGGCTGCATGAGATTTTCTCCGTCAGTCGAAAGGCTGCCAGGGGGTGTTTGCGCCAGCCGTTTCTTTGCGTCAATGTGCGCCCGATGCCAACCATGAAGGGATTCACGTGAAACATGGCCGAAACCGATCTGCGCAACCGCCTGGGCGAGAGCACCAGCCCCTACCTGCAACAGCACAAGGACAACCCCGTGCACTGGCTGCCCTGGGGCGAGGAGGCGCTGCGCCTGGCACGGGAGCTTGACCGGCCCATTCTGCTGTCCTCCGGCTATGCCGCCTGCCATTGGTGCCACGTGATGGCCCACGAAAGCTTCGAGAATCCCGAGATCGCCGCCATCATGAACAGGCATTTCATCAACGTGAAGGTCGATCGCGAGGAGCGCCCGGACATCGACCACCTCTACATGCAGGCCCTGCGCATGATGGGTGAACAGGGTGGCTGGCCGCTGACCATGTTCCTGCAACCCGACGGCACGCCGTTCTGGGGCGGCACCTACTTCCCGCCCGAACCACGCTACGGCAGGCCGGGCTTTGCCCAGGTGCTCACCGAGATTGCCCGCCTGTGGCGCGAGGAGCGCGACAGGCTCGTCCACCATGCCGATGCGCTGCGCAAGGCACTGCACGAGCAGGAGCAACACGGCACCGGCGCCGCCAGCACCCTGCCGCCCGCCGACCTGCCGCGCCAGGTGGTCCGCGCGCTGATCAACCACTTCGACCCCGACAAGGGCGGCATCGGCGGCGCACCGAAATTTCCGCAATGCCCTGCGCTGGACATGATCCTGCACGCTGGCGAGGCCATGGCGCGCCAGCAGGTGTTCAACACGCTCACCCACATGTGCCAGGGCGGCATATACGATCACCTGGGCGGCGGCTTTGCCCGCTACAGCACCGATGAACTGTGGCTGGTGCCGCACTTCGAGAAGATGCTCTACGACAACGCCCAGCTCATCACCACGCTAGGCACCGCCTGGCTGCAGACCCGCGACGAACTGTATCGTCTGCGAATCGAAGAGACCGTCGCCTTCATGGAACGCGAGCTGCACATCCATGGCGCGGGATACGCCGCCAGCCTCGATGCCGACAGCGAAGGCGAGGAAGGGAAATTCTACGTCTGGTCATACGAGGAAATCCGCCGCCTGCTGCCCGGCGAGCTGTTCGAGACCTTCGCCCGCGTTTACGACATCACCCCGCGCGGCAACTGGGAAGGCAGGATCATCCCCAACCGCCGCCATGCGCTGGAGCTGCTCGACGCCGAAACGGAAGCGCGATTGGCCGAGGCGCGGCAAATCCTCTTCGAAGCGCGCGAGCAGCACGTGCGCCCGGCGCGCGATGACAAGGTGCTGGCCGCCTGGAACGGGCTGGCCATTTCCGCCCTGGCCCGCGCCGGGCAGATCCTGCAGCGGCGCGACTGGATCACGCTCGCCGAAACACGGCTGAACGAGGTGCTCTCGCGCCTGCTGGTGGATGGGCAGTTGCGCCAGTCGTTCAACGAAACCGTCTGTACCACCCCGGCCACGGCGGACGGCTGCGCCAACATCATCCGCGCGCTGCTCGATGTCCATCAGGCCACGGCGGATGAACAGTGGCTGCACCTGGCCCGGCGCATCACCGCGGCGATGGAGAATCATTACCTGAGCGAATCGGCTGATGCCTATCATTTCACCCACGAATCGGTGCGCGATATTCCACTGCGACAGATCTTCGCCGAGGACGAGGCCACGCCATCCTATCAGGGAACAATGACGGAGAACCTGCTGCGCCTGGCCCACATTACCGGAGAGGCACGATACGGCGAGCGGGCGGAAAACATCCTGCGGCGCTTCGCCCGCGACATGACCGACACCCCGTTGGCCCACGCCACCTTGCTGCACGCCCTGTGGCTGCACCAGCGTGGCACCAAGGTGGTGCTGGCCCATCCCGAAAGCAGCAATGACACTCCTGCCGATTCACGTGAAACATTCGCCCTGCTGCACGCTTTCATCGATCGGCTCGGCCTGCTGCCACCGGTTGCCCACCTGCTGCCCGGTGCCGACACCACCAGCCTGCCCCCGCACCTGGCCGCAGCCGCCGCCAGCGCACGGCGCCCGGCACTGATCGCCTGCCGCGGCCAGACTTGTGCGATGCCCGTGCACGACGTTCAGGATATTGCCGACGCGCTGGAGCTGCTGCGCCAGACGGCATAATCAGGTAGGCACAACGAAAAACAGCAAGCGATGGCAGCTTGCAAACGGCTCACCATGAAACAGAAGCGCCAATGGCGACTTTCCGCCATTGGCGCTTTTCCATGCCAGTTCCGTAAAGTGCTCGGTCTCAGGCATTCATCGAGTCGAAGAACTCCGCGTTGTTCTTCGTCGCGCGCAGCTTGTCGAGCAGGAACTCGATGGCGCCCACCGAGCCCATCGGCTGCAGGATGCGCCGCAGCACATAGGTCTTCTTCAGGATGTCCGGCTCCACCAGCAGCTCCTCCTTGCGGGTACCGGAACGCAGGATGTCAATAGCCGGGAACACGCGCTTGTCGGCAATCTTGCGGTCGAGCACGATCTCGGAGTTGCCAGTGCCCTTGAACTCTTCGAAGATCACCTCGTCCATGCGCGAACCGGTATCGATCAGCGCCGTGGCGATGATGGTCAGCGAGCCGCCCTCCTCGATGTTGCGCGCCGCACCAAAGAAGCGCTTCGGGCGCTGCAGAGCGTTGGCGTCCACGCCGCCGGTGAGCACCTTGCCGGAAGACGGCACCACCGTGTTGTAGGCGCGGCCCAGGCGGGTGATGGAATCGAGCAGGATCACCACGTCGCGCTTGTGCTCCACCAGCCGCTTGGCCTTCTCGATGACCATTTCCGCCACCTGCACATGGCGCGCCGCCGGTTCGTCGAAGGTGGAGGAAACCACCTCGCCCTTCACCGAGCGCTGCATGTCGGTAACCTCTTCCGGGCGCTCGTCGATGAGCAGCACGATGAGATAGCACTCCGGATGGTTGGTGGTGATGGAGTTGGCGATGTTCTGCAGCATCACCGTCTTGCCGGTGCGCGGCGGCGCCACGATCAGCGCGCGTTGGCCCTTGCCCAGCGGGCTGACGATGTCGATCACCCGATGCGAGAGATCCTTGATGGTCGGATCCTCGATCTCCATCTTCAGCCGCTCGTTGGGATACAGCGGCGTGAGGTTGTCAAAGTTGACCTTGAACTTGGCCTTCTCCGGCTCCTCGAAGTTGATCTGGTTGACCTTGATCAGCGCAAAATAACGTTCGTTGTCCTTCGGCGCGCGGATCTCGCCCTCCACCGTGTCGCCCGTGCGCAGGTTGAACTTGCGCACCTGGCTGGGCGAAACGTAGATGTCGTCCGGCCCCGGCAGATAGTTGGAATCCGGCGAGCGCAGAAAGCCGAAGCCATCCTGCAGCACTTCCACCACGCCTTCGCCAATGATGGTAACGTCCTGCTCGGCCAGCTGTTTCAGGATGGCGAACATCAGCTCCTGCTTGCGCAGGCCGGCGGCGTTTTCCACCTCCAGCTCCTCCGCCAGGCGCAGCAGTTCCGTGGCCGTCTGTTTCTTCAGGTCGTGCAGGCGGATTTCCTTCATCCGCGCTATTTCGGCAACATCAATCATGACAGTCATGGCGTTTTTCTGAAAATCCCGCTTGAAAGGCTTGCAAAGAAGAAAGACCCTTCACCGGCCCGTGCCGGAATCCCGAGAGCTTCCCCGCGCCAGTCTTGTCCGCTGGCCGGTGATCATGATCGCTGGGGAAAGATGGACGATTGCTCGAAACAGGGTCTGGCGAGAACGTGCACAAACAACCGTGTCCGGCACTTTCGCTTCGTTTTGTATACGTCATGTATGGAAAAAATTCAATGCATCCGTTCATCTGCGGCAATTTGCTCCATCCGAAACGGAAAAACCGCACATGACCGGCAGTTGCACGCCTTGATGAAAGCCAAGCACAAGGCGAGCAAGGCCGTGCATTCCATGATGCGGAAGGTGGTGCAAGAAGCGCCGGCAAGCCTTGTTCGTGGTATCTTCCCCGATCGAGCACACCATGCCAACATGTGTCCGAATCACCGTCGTCTTCTCGAACCCTGAACCCAGTCACAAGGCCAGATCCATGAGCATCCAGCCGCCCCGCGCCGAAAAACGCCCCGTGAAGCGAACCATCCACGGCTTTGAGCACGTGGACGATTATGCCTGGCTGAAATCGGACAACTGGCGCGAAGTGTTGCGCGACCCGGACAAGCTGCCCGCCGACATCCGCGCATACCTGGAGGCGGAGAACGATTATCAACAGGCCATGATGGCCCATACCGAACAGTTGCAGAATCGACTGTTCGAGGAGATGAAGGCGCGCATGCCCGAGCGCGACGAGCAGGTGCCGCAGCCCGACGGCCCCTGGCAATACCGTTTCCGCTACATCGAAGGCGCGCAACACCCGCGCTATGTGCGCACCCCCCGCGATGCCGATGCTGATGACGAAACAGTGGAACAGGTGCTGCTCGACCTCGATGCCGAGGCCCGCGGCCATGATTATTTCGATAACGCAACAATATCGCACTCGCCGGATCATCGCTGGCTGGCCTGGACGGCGGACACCAGGGGTTCCGAATACCACGACCTGCGCATTCGCGATCTCGACAGCGGCAAGGACGTGGAACTGATCGAAGGCACCGCCGGCGATGTCGTCTGGGCGGAGGATGGCGAGCACCTGTTCTACACCCGCCACGACGACAACCACCGCCCGCGCTTCGTCTATCGCCACCGGCTGGGTGATGATCCGGCCAACGACACGCTCATTTACGAGGAACCGGACGCGGGCTTCTTCGTGCATCTGGACAAGACCGCCTCGCGCAATTTCATCATCATCCAGTGCGGGGATCACCAGACCAGCGAGGCACGCCTGATCGATGCGCGCAACCCCGTGCAACCGCCGCGCCTCGTCGAGCCGCGCGAAACCGGCACGGAATACTACATCGACGAGGCCCACGGCACGCTTTACATCCGCACCAACGCCGGCGGCGCGGAAGACTTCAAGATCTGCATCGCCCCAGCCGCCACGCCAGCGCGTGAACACTGGCGCGACATCGTCGGCCACCTGCCCGGTGTGCTGATTCTCGCCCATGCGCTGTTTGCCAACCACATGGTGCGCCTGCAGCGCGAGAACGGCCTGCCGTCAATCATCATCACCGACCTGCGCAGCGGACGCGAGCACGACATCGCCTTTGACGAGGACGCCTACGATCTCGGCATCGATCCGGGGCTGGAGTTCGACACCACCGCCTTGCGCTTCAGCTTTTCCTCGCCCTCCACCCCGCGCCAGGTGTTCGACTACGACATGGCCAGCCGCACCCGCACCCTGCGCAAGCAGCAGCAGGTGCCATCGGGCCATGATCCCGCCGATTACCGGGTGCGCCGCATCTTCGCCCCGGCACACGACGGCGAGACGGTGCCCATCACCCTGCTGTGGCACAAGGACACGCCGCTCGATGGCTCCGCGCCGCTGTGGCTCTACGGCTACGGGGCCTATGGCCATGCCGTGCCGGCCAGCTTCTCCACCGCCCGGCTGTCGCTCGTCGATCGCGGCATCATCTACGCCATCGCCCACGTGCGCGGCGGGCGCGAGAAAGGCCAGCGCTGGTATGAGCAGGGCAAGCGCCAATACAAGATCAACACCTTTCGCGATTTCATCGCCGCGGCGGAGCATCTCGTCGAGGAGGGCTGGACAACACGCGGCAACATCATCGCCCATGGCGGCTCCGCCGGCGGCATGCTGATGGGCGCGGCGGCCAACATGGCGCCGCAACTGTTCCGCGCCATCATCGCCGAGGTGCCCTTCGTCGATGTGCTCAACACCATGCTCGACGACACCTTGCCGTTGACCCCGCCGGAATGGCCCGAATGGGGCAACCCCATCACCAGCCGCGCGGATTATCTGAACATCCGCGCCTACAGCCCCTACGACAACGTGCGCGCACAGGAATATCCGGCCATCCTCGCCGTGGCTGGGCTGACCGATCCGCGCGTTACCTGGTGGGAACCGGCAAAATGGGTGGCGAAGCTGCGCGAGCTGAAGCGCGATGACAATGCCCTGCTGCTGAAGACCCACATGCACGCCGGGCATGCCGGCATTCCGGGGCGCTTCGCGCACCTGAAGGACATCGCCCTGATCCAGGCCTTTGCCCTGTGGCAATGGGACATGATCAGCGCCTGAAAAAGTTTTTCTTATGCCTTACGAAATTTTCACAAAATATTAAGCGATTCACGATTGCAATAAGCCGTCGCGCCACCTATTTTGCCATCAGCAGCCGTTGTCATCCCTTCGGGCCATTGCCCCCCGCTTCTATCCCCCTTGGCCCCGACAACGGCCCAACGCCGGTGTCCCCTCCCGGCGTGAAGCGCTGCAAAGGCGCAAACCTGGGGCGTCCGGATCCCCGACCGGACGCCCTTTTTCTTGCCGGTTTTCCGGCCGTTTCCGTGCCGCGGCAACCATGCCCGCACGGCATCGTTGCCTGCGGCGGCGTTTTCGGGCATGTCGTCTGGACAATGGCGCGGCCATCATGGCCATTCAACACCGAGGACAGAAACGATGCGCAGCGCGGAGATCAGCCGCACCACGAAGGAAACCGACATCACCGTTTCCATCGCCATCGACGGCGCCGGCCAGGCCGATATCGATACCGGCATCGGCTTTCTCGACCACATGCTGGAGCAGATCGCCCGCCATGGGCTGATGGATCTGCGCATCCGCGCGAAAGGTGATCTGCACATCGATGCGCACCACACCACCGAGGATGTCGGCATCACGCTGGGACAGGCATTCAGGCAGGCGCTGGGCGGGAAGGCCGGCATCACCCGCTATGCCGAGGCCACCATTCCGCTGGACGAGGCGCTCACCCGCGTGGTGGTGGACATCTCCGGCAGGCCGTGGCTGGTGTGGAAGGTGGACTTTCCCACCGAGAAGATCGGCGCCTTCGACACCGAGCTGGTGCACGAGTTCTTCTATGCCTTCGCCATCAACGCCGGGCTGACGCTGCACGTGGAAACCTTCTACGGGCGCAACAGCCACCACATCGCCGAGACCTGCTTCAAGGCGCTGGCCCGCGCGCTGCGCGCGGCGGCAGCGCTGGACGAACGCATGGCCGGCATGGTGCCCTCCACCAAGGGCAGCCTGTAAACCCGGCGGAGACATGCCATGCGGCTCTATACCGTCATGCATCCACCCACCGACAGCACCGCGGATACCCTGCCCGTGGCGCTGAAGGACGGCTTCAGCTGGCCGGCTTTTTTCTTCGGCCCCCTGTGGCTGGCTTGGCATCGGTTGTGGATCGCGGCGCTGGCCTTTGCCGCCGTTTCGTTCGCCACGCTGGCGCTGCCACCCGCGGCGGGGCTGGTTGCCTCCTTCCTGCTGGCGCTGCTGCTGGGGCTGGAGGGCAATGCCCTGCGCCGCTGGGCATTGCGCCGCCGCGGCTGGCGCGAGGCCGGCAGCGTCGCCGCCGACAGCAGCGAAGAGGCGCTAGCCATTGCCGGCATCACCGCCGCGCCTTGACAGGCTGCGCCGCAGGTGCTTCAGCCCCCCTGTCTGGACACTTCCGTCAACTACCACAAGGCACCACAGGAGTTTCACCGGCCCATGCGTGTCGCCATCATCGATTATGGCTCCGGCAACCTGCGCTCCGCGCAGAAGGCCTTTCAGCGCGCTGCCCGCGAGGCCGGGCTGAACGCCGCCATCGGGCTGGCCACCACCGCGGAGGAGGTGCTCCATGCCGATCGCGTGGTGCTGCCCGGGGTTGGCGCCTTTGCCGACTGTCTGCGCGGCATCGAGGCCATCGACGGCATGCGCGCCGCGCTGCAGGAGGTGGCCCTGCGCCAGGGCCGGCCTTTTCTCGGCATCTGCGTGGGCATGCAACTGATGGCCAGCCGCGGACTGGAGCATGGCGACCATGCCGGGCTGGACTGGATCCCCGGCAGCGTCGTGCCCATCGAGCCGGCGGACAAGAGCCTGAAGATCCCCCACATGGGCTGGAACGAGCTGCACATGCATCATCCACACCCGGTGCTCGATGTGCTGAAAGATACCGATGCCAATGGCATCGGCAGCCATGTCTATTTCGTGCACTCCTATCATTTCCGCCCCGCCAGCGAGGCCGATCTGCTGGCCACCACCGATTATGGCGGGCCGATCACCGCCGCGGTGGGGCATGGCAACCTGCTGGGCTTTCAGTTCCACCCGGAGAAGAGCCAGCGGGTGGGGCTGGCGCTCATTGAAGCCTTCCTGAAGTGGAGCCCCTGACGCCTGCCAATGACACCTGCCAACGTTGCAACCCGAAAAAGCCTGAAAAAGCCCATGATCCTGTTTCCCGCCATCGACCTGAAGGACGGCCAGTGCGTGCGCCTGCAACAGGGCGACATGAACCGCGCCACGGTGTTCAACGACGATCCCGCCGCGCAGGCCCGCGCCTTCGAACAACTGGGGTTCGAATGGCTGCACCTGGTGGATCTCAACGGCGCCTTCGCCAGTCGCCCGGTCAATGCCGAGGCGGTCAAGGCCATTCTCGAGGCCATCTCCATCCCCGTGCAACTGGGCGGCGGCATCCGCGACATGGCCACCATCGAGCACTGGCTGGAGGCCGGTATCCGCCGCGTCATCCTCGGCACCGTGGCGGTGCGCGATCCCGACCTGGTGCGCCAGGCCTGCCGCGCCTTTCCCGGCCAGGTGGCCGTCGGCATCGATGCGAAGGGCGGCAAGGTGGCGGTGGAAGGCTGGGCGGAGGAATCGCGGCTGTCGGCCATCGAACTGGCGATGCGCTTCGAGGACGCAGGCGTTGCCGCCATCATCTATACCGACATCGAGCGCGACGGAGTGCTGAAGGGTCTGAACATCCCCGCCACGCTGAAGCTGGCCGCGGCAACATCCATTCCGGTCATCGCCTCTGGCGGGCTGGCGTCCCTCGCCGACATCGAGCGCCTGTTGCAGCCCGACTGCGCCATTCTCGAAGGCGCGATTTCAGGCCGCGCATTGTATGACGGGCGGCTGGACGCGACAGCGGCGCTGGAGCTGATCGCCCAGGCGCGCGATGCCGCCAGCTGATTGCATTGTCCATCCGATTGCATTGTCCGGCGCAGGGCCGTTGCAACGTCCGATGCATGGCGTGATGCATGGTGTGATGCATCACCCGATGCCGCTTCGCGAAGCTCCATGTGATGAAACACATTGACAATGCCATGGCCATGAAAACATGTTCATGGCACGGCACGCGGCTTTTGTGATACAACGGACACAGCATTGGCAAACGGGCATCCGGCGCATTCCGCACCGCTTGCGCCCTGTCTTTCGGATGACACTGGCATGAACAATACCGTATTCGATCCGCTCAACATCATCCTGCTGGTAGTGGCCATCATCGTGGCATGGAGGCTGCGCTCGGTGCTGGGCACGCGCACCGGCCACGAAAAACGCATCGACCTGCCGCTGCCCGGCCAGGAGCCGGCCCGCGAACCCGCGACGAAGACCGATGACACGCCAGCAGCGGAGCGCGACGGGCAGGATGATGACGTACGCTATGGCCTGCCGGAAGAGGAAAAGCCTGTCTGGGAAGGCGTGGCTGAGGAGCACAGCCTGCTGGCGCGCATGTTGCAGCGCATGAAGGACATCGACCCGGCCTTCGATGCACGGCATTTCCTGGAAGGCGCGAAAGCCGCCTACGAGATGATCGTTACCGCCTTTGCCGAAGGCGACAGGAAGACCCTGAAGCCGCTGCTGGACAAGGAAGTCTATCAGCGCTTTGTCGCCGCCATCGACGAGCGCGAGAAACAGGGGCTGACACAGGAGTTCCAGTTCGTCGGGCTGGACGAGGCGAAGCTGACAAAGGCGGCGCTGGACGGCAAGACGGCGCAACTGACGGTGAAATTCACCTCCAAGGTCATATCCGTCACGCGTGATTCGCAGGGCAACGTGGTGCAGGGCAATCCGGAAAAGCTGGCCACGGTGAAAGATGTCTGGACCTTCGAGCGTGATCTGACCTCGAAAGATCCCAACTGGCGGCTGGTCTCCACCGAAGCGCCGGACTGATCGTCGAACCTGAACCGCTCATCAGGCGGCCTTCCCTCGAAAAAAGGCCTTGTGGCCAACAGCGCGGGCCACAAGGCCTTTTTCACGATCGACCTGATCGCCGCAAGAAACCGGCTCAATCATCCATCTTCAGCGCCTTGATGAAGGCGTCTTGCGGGATGTTCACCTTGCCGAACTGGCGCAGCTTCTTCTTGCCTTCCTTCTGCTTCTCCAGCAGCTTGCGCTTGCGCGACACATCACCGCCGTAGCACTTCGCCGTTACATCCTTGCGCAGCGCGCCGATGGTCTCCCGCGCGATGATCTTGCCGCCAATGGCCGCCTGGATGGGAATCTTGAACAGATGCCGCGGGATCAGCTCCTTCAGCTTCTCGCACATCGCCCGGCCCCGTTGCTGCGCGCGCTCGCGATGCACGATGACGGACAGCGCATCCACCGGCTCGCCATTGACCAGGATCTGCATTTTCACCAGATCTCCGGCACGATAGCCAATGGGTTCATAGTCGAAGCTGGCATAGCCGCGGGTTACCGATTTCAGCCGGTCGTAGAAATCGAACACCACCTCGTTCAGCGGCAGCTCATAGACCACCATCGCCCGGCTGCCGGCATAGGTGAGATCGAGCTGAATGCCGCGGCGATCCTGGCAGAGCTTGAGCACATCGCCGAGGTATTCATCCGGCACCAGGATGGTGGCCTTGATCCACGGCTCCTCGATACGGTCGATCTTCACCACCTCGGGCATGTCCGCCGGATTGTGCAGGTGAAGCATCTCCCCGTCGGTGAGATACACATGATAGACCACCGAGGGCGCGGTGGTGATGATCTCGATGTCGAACTCGCGCTCGATGCGCTCGCGGATGATCTCCAGGTGCAGCAGCCCCAGGAAGCCGCAGCGGAAACCGAAGCCCAGCGCCGCGGAGGTCTCCATCTCGTATTCGAAACTGGCATCGTTCAGGCGCAACTTGGCCATGGCTTCGCGCAGGTCTTCGAACTGAGCGGAATCGACGGGGAAGAAACCGGCGAACACCACCGGCTGTGCCGGCTTGAAGCCGGGCAGTGGCTCCTGCGTGGGGCGTTTGGCATCAGTGATGGTATCGCCCACGCGGGTATCGGCCACTTCCTTGATGGAGGCGGTGATGAAGCCGATCTCGCCGGGGCCGAGAGCATCGACGGTTTGTGTCTTCGGCGTGAAGACACCGACACGGTCGATGGTGTATTCCGCGCCGGAGGACATCAGGCGGATCTTCTGGCCCTTCATGACCTGCCCGTCGAAAATGCGGATGAGCACCACCACGCCCAGGTAGGGATCATACCACGAATCCACCAGCAAGGCCTTCAGCGGTGCCTCCGCATCGCCTTCGGGCGCGGGCAGTCGCTGCACGATGGCTTCCAGCACCTGTTCCACGCCCTGGCCGGTCTTGGCCGATACCTCGATGGCATCCGATGCATCCAGGCCGATGACATCCTCGATCTGCGCCTTCACCCGCTCCGGCTCCGCCGCGGGCAGATCGATCTTGTTGAGCACGGGG
>JAJRRZ010000286.1 GCA_024279045.1 Alphaproteobacteria bacterium | reverse complement strand
GCGGCGCGCGCGCGATGCCGGGATCGCGGCGGAGAACATCATGGTCGATCCGGGCATTGGCTTTGCCAAGCGCACCGGGGACAATCTGGCGCTGACCCGTGCGCTGGGCGCCTTGCACGGGCTGGGCGCACCAGTGCTTTATGCGGCCTCGCGCAAACGCTTCATCGGCGAGACTACCGGCGAGCAGGATGCTGCCGTGCGACTGGGCGGCTCGCTGGCGGTGGCGCAGGCGGCGCTGCTGGCCGGGGCGCAGATGGTGCGCGTGCACGATGTGGCGCAAACAGCACAGATGACGCGCATGGTGCAGGCACTGATGCAATGCTGAATTTGTGCACAACTCACATCCGACTGAACGGCTCACGTTCGACCGCTGATGCAATGCAGATGCATTGCCGCTGCAGTGTGTGTTGTCTGGGTGGAGGAGTGGTGGGCGGGGCGTTGCGTGCGCCATGCCGGTTCAGTTTTCGCGCCGTTGCATCCAGCGCGCCAGGCGCTCGCAGGCCAGCTCTATGTCCTCGCCCGTGGCGCAATAGGAAAAACGCAAATATTGCCGCCCGCCCCGCGGGTCGAAGTCCAGCCCCGGCGTGGTGGCCACGTGTGCTTCCGTGAGCAATTGTCGCGCCAGGGCCACGCTGTCGTTGCTCAGGTGGCGCACGTCGGCATAGAGATAGAATGCTCCGTTCGCCGGGCTGAAGTCGCGAAAGCCGATGTTCGGCAGCTCGCGCAGCAGAAAGGCGCGGTTGGCCGCGTAGCGGCTCTTGCGTTCTTCCAGCTCGTCCTCCGCATCGAATGCCGCCAGCGCCGCGTGCTGGGAGATGGTCGGCGCGTTGATGAACATGTTCTGTGCCAGCACCTCCACGGTGCGCGCCAGCCAGCCGGGCAACACCATCCAGCCGATGCGCCAGCCGGTCATGGCGTAGTATTTCGAGAAACTGTTGATGACCACCACATCATCGGAGAAGGCCAGCGCCGTTTGCGCCTCTTCGCCGTAGGTCAGTCGGTGATAGATCTCGTCGGAGATGAACACGCCGCCGCGTGCCTCTACCAGCCGCACCAGTTCTTTCAGTTGCGCGGCGGAGAGCATCACGCCGGTGGGATTCACCGGCGAGGCCAGCAGCACCCCGGCCATGCCCGCATCCAGCGCTGTTGCCACGTCGTGCGGCTGCGGTACCCAGCCCTGCGCCGCGCCCGCGGCCAGCAACACCGGTTCAAGATCCAGTGCGTGCAGGATATTGCGGTAGGCCGGATAGCCGGGATTGGCCAGCCCCACCCGCTGCCCGGCGTCGAACAGCGCGCTCAGCGCCAGGGTGAAGGCGCCGGAAGAACCGGTGGTGATGAAAATGCGCTCCGGCGAGATGTTCAGGCCGTGTTGTTCGGCGTAATGGCGGGCGATGCGCTCGCGCAAGGGGATGATGCCGGCGGCCTCGGTGTAGCCCAGGTCATCGGTGCGCAGGGCTGCTTCGGCGGCTTGCAGCACCTTGCGTGGCGGTGGGCCACCGGGCTGGCCCACCTCCATGTGCGCCACCTTCACCCCGGCGGCTTCCAGCGCCTTGGCCT
>JAJRRZ010000285.1 GCA_024279045.1 Alphaproteobacteria bacterium | reverse complement strand
GCGCACCACCGCCGCATCACCGCCGGGAATCTGCGCGGTGTTGGCCTGCACCAGATAGTCGTATTGCTCCCACACCCAGCGCTTCGAGCACAGGTCGGGGCAGCCGATCATCTTCAGCAGCGCCTCGTTGTAATCGGCGGGTGCGGGCACCTCCTCGGCGGGCAGCGGCGCGGGCTTTTCCGGCTGCACCCACGGGCGGTCATATTCCGGCGCCTCGTCGCCCAGCTCCTTGATGGGCAGATCGGCCACTTCCGTGCCCTGGTGGAAAATGCGGAAGCGCAGGTCATCGGTGGTCTGCCCGACAATGGCGAAATCCAGCCCCCACTTGGCGAAGATGGCCTCGGCCACCTCGCGCTTTTCGGGCTTGAGCACCATCAGCATGCGTTCCTGGCTCTCCGAGAGCATCATCTCGTAGGCCGTCATGCCCTCTTCGCGCTGCGGCACCTTGTCGAGATCCAGCTCGATGCCAAGATCACCTTTCGCGCCCATTTCCACCGCCGAGCAGGTCAGCCCCGCCGCGCCCATGTCCTGAATGGCGATGACGCAATCGGCCTCGAACAGCTCCATGCACGCTTCCATCAGGCATTTTTCGGTGAACGGATCGCCCACCTGCACGGTAGGGCGCTTCTGATCCACGTCCTCGCCGAACTCCGCGGATGCCATGGTGGCGCCGTGAATGCCATCACGCCCGGTTTTCGCGCCCAGGTAGACCACCGGCAGGCCCACGCCCTCGGCCTTCGAGTAGAAGATGCGATCCGTGCGCGCGATGCCGGCGGCAAAGGCGTTGACCAGGATGTTGCCGTCATAACGGCTGTGAAAGTTCACCTCGCCAGCCACGGTGGGCACGCCGAAGCAGTTGCCATACCCCGCAATGCCGGCCACCACGCCGGAGACCAGGTGGCGTGTCCTGGGGTGCTGCGGGCTGCCGAAGCGCAGGGCATTGGCCGCCGCGATGGGCCGCGCGCCCATGGTGAACACATCGCGCAGGATGCCGCCCACGCCGGTGGTGGCGCCCTGATATGGCTCGATGTAGCTGGGGTGGTTGTGGCTTTCCATCTTGAAGACGATGGCCTGGTTGTCGCCGATGTCGATGACCCCGGCGTTCTCCCCCGGCCCCTGGATCACCCACGGCGCCTTCGTCGGCAGGGTGCGCAGCCACTTCTTCGACGACTTGTAGGAGCAATGCTCGTTCCACATGGCCGAGAAGATGCCAAGCTCGGTTATCGTCGGCTCGCGCCCCAGCAGTTCGAGGATCTTGTCGTATTCCTCTTCCGTCAGCCCGTGCTCGGCGATCAGCTCCGGCGTGATGGGGATCTTGTTGGGAATGCTCATGCCTTGCCCGTTTCAGCCATGCGGTTTTGTTGCCAGGAGATTGGCCAATGGATTGGCCATGCGAATTGCCAAGTGATTCATCATGTGATCTGTCATCTGATGTGCGCTTGTATTAAGCGAAATGCACACAGGAGCAAGGGCTGAAAGGGCGTTATCCCCTGAACACCTTCGGAAACTCCTTGTCATGGTCTATTGCATGGTCATGGATCCGGCCATGCCTGATCCCGGCCATACCTGATAATGTCCGGCAATGATCAAGGCATGAAAAGGGCCGGAGGGGATACCCTCCGGCCCGTGATGATTGCCTGCGCCGATTCAGATCATCAGCCGCCGAAGATGTCGCGGGTGATGTTGTTGAACCAGCTGTGCGCGTAGTACACTTCACGCTTGTAATACTCCGCCGGAGCATCTCCCGGGGTCAGGCCGCCGGAGACTCTCATGATCTTCGAGCCGTCCTTGGCCAGGCGATACACCGCCGCCACGGAGAAGCCCCAGTCGTCCGCGGCGATGGAGTAGCAGGTGTTCACATAGGCCGGCGCCGGCGGCTCCTTGCCGTTGAGCAGCGCCACCACGGAAGCCGCGCACACCTTCGCCTCGGAATTCGCCGCATAGCCGGATTTCGGCATGCCCTTGGCGATG
>JAJRRZ010000284.1 GCA_024279045.1 Alphaproteobacteria bacterium | reverse complement strand
GTCTGGACAGAAGAGAAGCTGTTTGAATACCTGGAAAATCCGAGGAAGTTCATGCCCGGCACCAAGATGGCCTTCGCCGGCCTGAAAAAGCCGGAAGATCGCGCCAACCTGATTGCCTACCTGAAGTCGATGGCGAAATAAGCCTTCGCCAGCGCGCAAAAGACACTGCCGGTGGAGCAGGCTGCTCCACCGGCTTTTTGCTTGCCTGCCGTGGCGGGCGTGGCATAACGGGCCGCATGCCCGCCGGTGATGCATATCCCCCCTCTTCCGCCACGGCGCCTGATGGCAATGCGCCGCGGGTGGCGCTGTTCGCCACCTGCGTGGCCAATGCCGTGCGCCCGCAGGCGGCGCAAGCGGCGCTGAAGCTGTTGCGCACGGCGGGCTGCGCGGTGGTGGTGCCGGAGCAATCCTGCTGTGGACAGCCAGCGTTCAACGCCGGCTACGAGGACGAGGCGCGGCGCATTGCGCGGGCCTTGCTGGCGGCGATGGATGGCGTCGATGCCGTGATCTCGCCGTCGGCTTCGTGCGTCGGCATGGTGCGCAATCATCTGCCGGGGCTGTTTGCCGAAGGCTCCGGCCAGCGGCAACAGGCAACTGCCCTAGCGTGGCGCGTCTTCGAGCTGTGCGAGTTTCTGCATCAGATCGATTTTCTTCCAGCAGCGCAAATACCAGCGCGCAACTGGCGCGGCAGGCTGGTGCTGTGGCACGATTCCTGCGCATCCTTGCGCGAGACACCCGGCGCGAGCGAGGCGGCGCTGGCCCTGTTGCGGCAGGTCGAGGGGCTGGAAGTGATGTTGCCCGATGCCGAAACGCGGCAGACCTGCTGCGGCTTTGGCGGGCTGTTCAGCATCAGGCAGCCGGAGGTATCCACGGCGCTGGCGCAGCGCAAGCTGGATGCCATGCTGGCGGTGCTGCCCGGTGGCGTGGATGGCGCGCAAGATGTGGTGCTGAGCGGGCCGGACATGGGCTGCCTGATGCATCTGGGCGCGGCAGCCGAGGCTGCGGGCATGAAGCTGCGGGTGATGCACGTGGCGGAGATCCTCGCCGGGGAAGGGGCGGAGCCATGACGGCGCGGGACATCCTGCGGGCAAAGGACTTTCGCCGCCGCGCGGCGCGGGCGCTGCGCGATGCGCCGCTGCAACGGGCGCTGGCCAATGTGCCGGTGGGGTTTGTCGCCAAGCGTAACAAGGCCATGCGGTGCCTGCCGGAGTTTTCCCGCCTCACCGCACAGGTGGCGGCCATGCGTCGCGCCGCGCTGGCGCGGGCGGACTCATTGCTGGCGCGCTTCACCGAACAGGCCGAGGCCGCCGGCGCGCAAGTGCATCTGGCGCGCGATGCGGGTCATGCGCGAGCCATCATCACCAGCCTGTTGCAACGGCGCGGCGCGCGGCTGGTGGTGAAGGGCAAGTCGATGACGGCGGAGGAAATCGGCCTGAACGCGGCGCTGGAACAGGCCGGCATGGAGGTGGTGGAAACCGATCTGGGCGAATACATTATCCAGTTGCGCCGCGAGCCGCCCAGCCACATCGTCGCGCCGGCCATTCACCTGCGCATTGCCGACATTGCCGAGGACTTCCGCAGCACCCATGGGAAGCTGCCCGCCGAGCGTTCGCTGGACACGGCGCAGGCGCTGGCGGCGGAAGCACGCGCGGTGCTGCGGGAGAAATTCCTGGCGGCGGATGCCGGCATCACCGGAGCCAATGCGCTGATTGCCGATACCGGCCAGGTCATGCTCATCACCAACGAGGGCAACGGCGATTTGTGCGCCAGCAATCCGCACATGCACATCGTCGTGGCGGGGGTGGAAAAGCTGGTGCCGGACTGGCCCGCGGCGCTGGATATCGTGCGCGTGCTGCCGCGTTCGGCCACGGGGCAGGACATCACCGTCTATGCCACCTTTCACGGTGGCGCGCGGCGCGCGGCCCACGCGGCCCACGCATTGGCTGCATCGCAGGCGTTGCCAGAAGCCGATGGGCCGGAAGAGATGCACATCGTGCTGCTGGCCGACAATCGCCGGGAGATGCTGCGCGGCGAGTTTGCCGAGATGCTCGCCTGCATCCGCTGCGGCGCGTGCCTGAACCACTGTCCGGTCTATCAGCTCACCGGCGGCCATGCCTATGGCAACGTCTATTCCGGGCCGATGGGCATCGTG
>JAJRRZ010000283.1 GCA_024279045.1 Alphaproteobacteria bacterium | reverse complement strand
GTGGCGGTGGTGCTGCCGGAGCTTGTGCAGCATTTTGCCGGGCGGCTGATGCCGGCGGTGGCGGCGCGCGAGGCGGAAGACGCCTTTCGTCAGCGGTTCGACTTCTACCAGTGGCCCAGCCTGGTGTTTCTGAAAGGAGATGAACACCTGGGCACCATCAGCAAGATGCAGGACTGGCAGGTCTATCTGGAGCAGATCGGCGCCATGCTGGATGGGGATGGTGGTGCCGCAGGCGAGCCGGCTGGGCGCGGCAACTGAGTGAGACAGACAAGGCATTCTCGAGGGAGGCTATGGCAATGAGCAGTGATGTTCCCATTCCGCCGCGTCCACTGGGCGGTATTGGTCCCGGCAGCCAGCCGGATGATGGAGAAGAATTCTCCTTCATGCAGATGCCGCGCGGCATGTTTCGCCATGATCTGGAGTTGGGGAGCCTGCCGGAGCCGGAGGATGTGGCCAATCTGCGCAATGCCCTGGAAGTGGTGGGGCGGCTGCGCGACGCCACGGCGAGCTATCGTTGTGGCGAGTCGGCAGTGCGGGTGGACATGGATGGCCTGTCGCGCGCGGAGCTGGATTTCATTGCCCAGTTGATGGGTGAGGGAGAGGTGAGCATCCGCGTCGAGCCGGCGCCTGATGCCGGTGCGCCGGACGAGATGCTGATGATCCAGGAATCGGTGATGACCGGCATCTGGCAGGTGCGGCGCACGCGTGGCGATGATCCGTCCGCGGCGGCGCTGGAGGAATGGCTGGAGGTGGGGGATATTCCTTCCGCCGTCATGCAATCGCGCCCTGATGCGTTTGACCTGCCAACCGATGCCGGGCCATTGCCGGAAGGGGTGATGACGGCACCCGCGCTGCTGACGGAAATTGCCGACCATCTGCTGAAGCGCAAGTTGTCCGGCGGGGAAGGCGAGCCGCACGAGATCAATCTGACGCTGCTGCCGGTTACCGATGCCGATCTCATCATGCTGGGTGAACGTCTGGGCGTGGGGCCGGTTACCATTCTTTCCCGCGGTTACGGCAATTGCCGCATCGGCTCGACGAAATACCGCGATGTGTGGTGGATCAAGTTCTACAATTCGCAGGATGCGCTGATCCTCAACACCATTCAGATCGTTGCCGTGCCGGAGGTGGCGCTGGCGGCGCCGGAAGACATCGAGGCCAGCGCCGAACGGCTGGCGGAGATTGCCGAGCTCTACGGCATCTGACCCGACCATCGGAACATGCAGATTCCAGGTATGTGAGACTGGCGCAGAAGGAGGGATCGACAGCATGAAGGCGAGCGAAGGCGCATGGAGCGGCAGCGAGCGGCAGATTGCCGATGATGCGAAAATGGAATGCAAGATCTGCTGGCATGTCTATGACCCCGCGGAGGGGGACGATGTATGGCAGATCCCGCCCGGCACGCCGTTTGCGCAATTGCCGGAGGAATGGCGCTGTCCGCAGTGTGATGCGCCGAAGGATCATTTCATGCCGATGAATGACGGCTGAGATGGAAAAGACGATGCCACGTGCCGATTGCGACATCAACGCCACTGCCGAAAATGCCGGGGTGGACGAGGGAGTGGACGGGAATGTCTTCGCAGCGCCCCTGAGCGAGGCCATGCGGCAGCGTGTGGCGGCGCTGGAGGAGGCCTTCACGGAAATTGCCGAGACGCGCATGGCCGGCCTGCCGGTGTGCAACGATGCCCTGCGCGTGCAGGCGCACGGGTTTCGCCCGTGGGAGGAAGGGCGGCTGCTCGGGGCGTTGATCACGCCGTGGTTTCTCAATCTGATCATTCTGCCCTCGGACAGCGATGACTGGCATGCGGTGCGCACCGGCACGGAAGTGGAGGTGGTTTTCCCGGCGGGGCCGTGCGGTTTTCTGCATGCGCACGAGGAGCGTATCGGGCCGTATCTGAGCTGTTCGCTGTTTTCGCCGGTGTTCGAGTTTGCCGACCAGGACATGGCGGTGCAGGCGGCGGAGGCGGCCTTGCAGGCATTGCTGGGTGCGCGGCGGGCAGATGCGCGAGCATCCCGGCGGGATGAGGAAGCGGCGCAGGAGCAGCAGCAGGACGCCCTGCATGGGAAGGTGCCGCGCGAGATGTCGCGGCGGGGGTTTCTGCGCGCGGTGCTGGGTGGAGCGCGCACGGAGGACGGATGACGACGGCAGCGGCACAGGCGGAGCGCATTTGCGCGCAGGTGTGGTGGCAGGCGCTGCCGGAAGGTGGCGTGCGGGCGGTGCGCGTGGTGGTGGAAAACGCGCGTCCACTGGCCGTGGCGCGCATGTTGGAGGGGCGCTCGCTGGGGCAGGCAATGCAGTTGTTGCCGATGCTGCTGAACGTCTGTGGCCAGGCCCATGTTCTGGCGTTGCATCTGGCGGCGCGTGCGGCGCGCGAAGTAGCGCCTGCGCAGCCGGTGGCATGTGGTGGGGAAATGGCGGGCATGTTGCGCGCCATGCGGCTGGAAGCATTGCGCGAGCACATGCTGGCCTGGCTGCATCATGTGCCGGCCTTGCTGGGGCAGGATTTGCCGCAGGCTTCTGGCGTGTTGGGGGCACTGGGCGCCGCACAGCGCGACGGCACCGCTGAAGCTGCGCGCAAGGTGGCGGAGGTGGTGCGGGAGTTCATGCACGGGGCGGCTTTTGCCGGTGTGCTGCGCGATGTGGCGGCGTTGGCGCTGCCGCCTGTGCCGGCCCTGGGGGCGTTGCGGCGCGCGGAGCTGCCTGCGTTGGGGGTTGTGTTGTTGCGCGATACGGATTTTGCGCTGGTGCGGTTGCCATCGGCAGGTGGCGAGATGCGCCATGTGCTGAAACTGGCGGAGATGGCGGACAGGGCCGAGGAGCTGTTACCCGCGGAGCTGCTGGTGAAGGATCTGCCGCAGACGGTGCGCTGGCGGCTGGGGCATGTGGCGCGGCTGTTGCAGCGGTTGAGCGCGGATCGTGATGATGACCGTGATGATGCCCATGGCACAGACGCGGCGGGTGCTGCCAATGCGGGTGATACCGGCATGGTGGATGATGCCGGCATGGTGCCGTTGGAAGATGACGCGGGGCTGGGCTGGGTGCTGACGGCGCGTGGCGTGCTGGTGCATGTGCTGCGGCTGGATGCCGAGGGGGGCGTGCGGCATTGTCGCATTCTGGCGCCGACGGAGTGGCACTGCCACGCGGATGGCCTGGCGGCACGCTGGTTGCGGCAGTTGCGCGCGGCGAATGCGGATGAACTGTGCACGCTGGCGCGGGGTGTGATGCTGCTGACGGACCCGTGCGAGCCGTTTGTGGTGCGGGTTTGCGAGGCGCAGGCGGCGGCATCCGTGATGCGCGAGGAGGTGCGGGCCGATGCATGAGATGTCGCTGTGCGAGAGCATTATCCAGATCATCGAGGAAGAAGCGCGCCAGCACGGTTTTGCGCGGGTGCAGGCGGTGCATCTGGAAATCGGCGCGCTGGCGGGGGTGGAGATCCCGGCCATGGAGTTCAGCTTCGATGTGGTGCGCCGCGGCACGGTGGCGGAAGATGCCCGGCTGGTGATCCACACCATTCCGGGCACGGCCTGGTGCATGGGCTGCGACAGCAACGTGGAAGTGCGCGAGCGTCTGCAGGCCTGCCCGAAATGCGGCAGTTGGCGGTTGCAGGTAACCGGCGGGGAGGACTTGCGCATTCGCCACCTGGAAGTGGACGACCGGGCTCACGATGAAGCGAACAGCGGAATGGAGCACGAACAGACGAAGCAGCACACCGCGGGCAGTTGAAACGGCTGGCGCGGTGGAACAAGGGAGAAGGGCCGATGTGTGGTGTTTGCGGTTGCGGTGAAGGCGAGGTGCGGATCGAGGGCAAGAAGCATGAACATGGCCACCAACACAGCCATGGTCATGGCCATGCCCATGCCCACGCCCACGCCCACGATCATGACCATGCGCATCATGGCCATCATGCTCATGACCATCATGATCATGTGCATGCGCCGCAACATGCCCATGCGCCGGGCATGAGTGCGGAGCGCATGGTGCAGGTGGAGCGGGCCATCCTGTCGAAAAACGATGCACTGGCGCGGGAGAACCGCGGCTGGTTGCGCAGGCGCGGGGTGTGGGCGTTGAATCTGGTATCCTCACCCGGTGCGGGCAAGACCACCCTGCTGGTGGAGACGCTGAAACACTTGCAGGCGCAGGATGTGCCGGTGGCGGTCATCGAGGGCGATCAGGAAACCGCCAACGATGCCGAGCGTATCCGCCAGACCGGCGCGCCGGCGGTGCAGGTGAACACCGGCAAGGGCTGTCATCTGGATGCTCACATGGTGGGGCATGCGCTGGAGCGGCTGGAGATGCCGGCCGGAGCGCTGCTGTTCATCGAGAATGTCGGCAATCTGGTATGCCCAGCGGCGTTCGACCTGGGCGAGGCGCGGCGGGTGGTCATCCTGTCGGTAACCGAAGGCGACGACAAGCCGCAGAAATATCCGGACATGTTCGCCGGGGCCGATCTGATGATCATTTCCAAGATGGATCTGCTGGAGCATGTGGATTTCGATGTGGCGCGCTGCATTGCCCTGGCGCGGCAGGTGAATCCGGGGCTGCAGGTGATGGGGCTGTCTGCCCGCAATGGCCACGGCATGGAGCAATGGCTGGCATGGTTGCAGGCGCAACGCAGCGCCTGGCTGCTGGATGGCGCAGGCCTGCCCGAGGATGCCCTGCGGGTGGAGCACTCGCCGCAGCATGGCGAGCCGTCTGCCACCACGGCGCAGCAGGCGGCGGAGTGAATGCGCCGGACAACAAGGGCAGTGAATGCACCAGCCACGGGCAGGGAGGCGCGCGGAAGCATGAGCAACACGCTGCAGGACGCGGGACGCAAGACGCCGCCGACGGTGCTGATCATCGATGATGAAGAGCAGTCGGTTCAGGCGCTGCGGCGCATTCTGGAGGAAGAGTTCGACGTGCACACCGCCACCAGCGTGGCGCAGGCGCGCGAGATCCTGCAGCGCGAGTGGGTGCAGGTGGTGCTGTGCGATCACCGCATGCCGGACATGACGGGCGTGGCCTTTCTGAAGGAGGTGCGCGAGCAATGGCCGGAGGTGATCCGCATGATCATCTCCGGATATGCCGACAGCGCCGACATCATCGAGGCGGTGAACGAGGCGGGCATCTATCACTACATCAGCAAGCCCTGGCATCCGGATGATCTGTTGCTGAAACTGCGCAATGCGGTGGAGCTGTTTCATCTGCAGCGGCAGAACGAGCAGTTGGCTGTGGAGCTGCGCATGAAGCCCTCCACCCTGGCGCGCAACATGGAGGACAAGCGCGCCGTGCTGCGAGCGCGTTATGCCGACATGCAGGGCATCGTGCGTTCACCTGCCTCGCCACTGAACCAGGTTTGCGAGATCATTCGCCAGGTGGCCCCCTATGACGTGAATGTGCTGATTACCGGCGAGTCGGGCACCGGCAAGGAGTTGTGCGCGCGTGCGCTGCACTACAGCAGCCTGCGCCATGACGGGCCTTTCGTGGTGGAAAACTGTGGCGCCATTCCCGACGAGTTGCTGGAATCGGAGCTGTTTGGCCACAAGCGGGGCGCCTTAACCGGCGCGGTGCAGGATCATGTCGGCCTGCTGGAAAAGGCCGATGGCGGCACCATCTTTCTCGACGAGATCGGCGAGGTTTCACCGGCGTTTCAGGTGAAGCTGCTGCGCTTTCTGCAGGAGGGTGAAATCCGCCCCGTGGGCAGCAACCGCAGCCGCAAGGTGGATGTGCGGGTGATTGCCGCCACCAACCGGGACCTGATGGATGAGGTGCGTGCCGGGCGTTTCCGCGAGGATCTCTACTATCGTCTGGCCACCTTTACCATTCACATGCCGCCCTTGCGCGAGCGCCGCGACGACATTCCCGACCTGGCGATACATCTGCTGCACGAGGCCATGGCGCAACTGGGCAAGGAGGTGAAGGGCTTCACCGACGAGGCGCTGGAGTGTCTGGCCAACTATGACTGGCCGGGCAATGTGCGCGAGTTGCAGAACGAGATCAAGCGCATGCTGGTGCTGGCACAGGACGAATGGCTGGGCGCGGAGCTGATATCGCCGCATGTGCTGCATGCCGCGCCGGAAGAGGCGCGCGAGGATCTGGCGTTGCTCTCGCGCGGGCGCGGCACGCTGAAGGAGCGCATCGAGGCCCTGGAGGCGATGATCCTGAAGGAAACACTGACCCGCCACCGCTGGAACAAGACCCGCGCGGCGGAAGAGCTGGGCCTGTCGCGCGTGGGGCTGCGCAGCAAGCTGGAGCGCTACGGACTGGAGAAGGTGCGCCCCATCCGCAGCAACCGCGGTGTGGCAAAATCTGCCGGCAAGAGAGGCGGCAATGGCTGAGACGAGGCAGGGCATGAACATGCCGAAAGCGGATGCGGAGCTGGACAGGCTGGCGGCTGCCGCGGGCATGGAGATGGATCTGCAGGCGGCGCAGACATTGGGCGATGCGGCATGGATCGAGGTGGTACGCCGCATGGATGCCATGTATGCCGACCTGGTGCATCACCAGGTGGTGCTGGAAAAGCAGAACCAGGAGCTGGAAGAAGCGCGGCGCTTCATCGATGGCGTGCTGGAGGCCATGTCCGATGTGTTGGTGGTAACCGACACGCGCGGGCGCATCCAGCAGGTGAATGCCGCACTGTTGCGCATTACCGGGCGCAACGAGGCGGATCTGCTGGGCAGCGACCTTGCAGCACTGTTTCATGGCGCATCCGCCGACATGGCGCGCGATTTTCCACGCCACATGCGCGGGGAAGGCATCACCGACTGCGAGGCGGAAATCATCGGCGCCGATGGCGAGCCGGTGCCGCTCAGCATCAATTGCAGTCCGCGATACGACAACAGCGGCGTGTTGTGCGGCATGGTCATCACCGGCAGGCCGGTGGGCGAACTGAAGCGGGCCTATTCCGAGCTGCATGCAGCGCATGCACGGCTGCAGGAAGCCCAGCAGCAACTGGTGCAGACGGAGAAGATGGCTTCGCTGGGGCGGTTGGTGGCGGGTGTGGCGCACGAGCTGAACAATCCCATCTCCTTCATTTATGGCAACATGCATGCCTTGCGGCGCTACGGGCAGCGGCTGCGGCAATACCTGGATGTGGTGCATGCGCGCATTGACGACGTGGAGCTGGCCGACCTGCGCGGCAGCCTGCGCATTGACCGTATCCTCGACGACATGCAGCCGCTCATTGATGGCACGCTGGAGGGCTGCCAGCGGGTCAGCGATATCGTGCAGGGGCTGAAGCGCTTCTCCGCGCCGCGGCAAGGAGAAGTGGTGGCGTTTGATGT
Source organism: Alphaproteobacteria bacterium (assembly GCA_024279045.1). Lineage (GTDB taxonomy): Bacteria > Pseudomonadota > Alphaproteobacteria > Rhizobiales > Aestuariivirgaceae > Thermopetrobacter. The sequence goes on along the minus strand of JAJRRZ010000283.1, from coordinate 449 downwards.
GGTGCGGCTGCTGCGCAGTGCCGTGCACTGGGTGGCCAAGACCTGCCGCAAACCACCGCGGATTGCCTGGGATGTGCCGGACAGCACGATCATCAATGGCCACGAGGGGCATGTGCAGCAGATTCTGATCAACCTGCTGCAGAATGCACTGGATGCCATGGAGCACATGCAGGAACCGGCGCTGCACATCCGCTGCGAAACACGGGACGGGCGGGTGCGGATATGCATTCGCGATCATGGCCCGGGCATTGCGCCGGAACACATGCAGCGCATCTTCGACCCGTTCTTCACCACCAAGGAGGTGGGCAAGGGCACGGGTCTGGGGCTTTCCATCAGCTATGCCCTGGCCACGGAACAGTGTGGCGGCGCATTGACGGCGCGTAATCATCCCGGGGGTGGCGCGGAGTTCACGCTGGAATTGCCGGAAACGCCGCCGGCGGTTGCTGCGC